>NZ_JAKKOM010000050.1:0-23447 GCF_021739525.1 Klebsiella sp. 2019SCSN059
GAAAGCGTGCGTATTGCCTGAAAACACAACCCGCTACGGGGGAGACTTACCCGAAATCTGATTTATTCAACAAAGCCTAAATAAAGGTGTTCTAAATCTTTTGCTTGTATTTCATGCGGTTACGTTTGTTTTTTCGATGCATATATATGATGTATCAATAATGTATATTTTCTTCCTGAATGGATTGATTATGGTTTTTCATTTTTATTCTCTCAGACCAGAGCTATAATGCGCCTGCCATTTGTGCGTCGTACAGATTCATTATTGCTAAAACTCACTTTCAACTGCGGCAGATGGTTGGCTGAACGGCACTTTTGTCGGCCGGATTCGTCTACAGAAGAAAGGTGTAGCGGGCCGGTGGAAGCACAGGTTATTCCACCTGGCTTAGTTCTGCGAAAGATTGAGTAAACCTTTGCCAAATGGTTACCAGCGTTTGCTGAATGGTTTTAAGCGTAGACTGGAATGTACTGATTACAAGCTGTCGGCAGTGAGATGAATTGAGAAAGTCCTGATGGAAAGGAAGATGCAAAATGGAGAGAGTAGTGGTTTCTTAAGTCACAGTATGTGCAGAAGGAACGTTTGAAAACAGAGCTATATCCGTTGATATACCTCTGTTTTTAGCTTTTTTGCGCAAAGCTGACTAGTCTGCAAGTGGTGACTTAAGCTTTGCATTCACAGCAAGTAAGCGTCAGGTCCACGTTTCACTGTCTGGTTGACGTTGAGACCGGGGCCGTGATTACAGCACAGCAGCGTTACGCGCTTTGGTTGCGATAGCCAATGGCGGTAGCGTGTCTGAAATTTTTAAAATGTGCCTGAAAGGCACTTAACTAATTGAAAAACGAGAGAGAGTATGAAGATCCTTGTCACCGGTGGCGCTGGGTTTATTGGTTCTGCCGTTGTTCGTCATATCATTGAGAATACTCAGAATGACGTGCGCGTTATGGACTGCCTGACTTACGCAGGTAATCTCGAGTCTCTGGCTTCTGTAGCCGACAACAGCCGTTATTCTTTCTCGCGTACGGATATCACCGACGCCCAGGGCGTGGCTCAGCAGTTCAGTGAGTTTCAGCCTGATATCGTGATGCACCTGGCTGCCGAAAGCCATGTTGACCGTTCTATTGACGGCCCGGCCGCCTTTATCCAGACCAACCTGATTGGCACCTTTACTCTGCTGGAAGCAGCCCGTCACTACTGGTCCTCCCTCGATGCGACAGCAAAGCAGGCCTTCCGCTTCCACCATATCTCCACGGATGAAGTCTACGGCGACCTCGACGGTACCGACGATCTGTTTACTGAAGAGACGCCGTACGCGCCAAGCAGCCCGTACTCAGCCTCTAAAGCCGGTAGCGACCATCTGGTCCGCGCCTGGAACCGCACCTACGGCCTGCCGGTCGTGGTGACCAACTGCTCCAACAACTATGGCCCGTACCACTTCCCGGAAAAACTGATCCCGCTGACCATTCTCAATGCCCTGGCGGGTAAACCGCTGCCGGTGTATGGCAACGGCGAGCAGATCCGTGACTGGCTCTACGTCGAAGACCATGCCCGGGCTCTATATAAAGTAGCGACTGAAGGTCAGAACGGTGAAACCTACAATATTGGCGGCCATAACGAGCGTAAAAATATCGCTGTGGTCCGTACGATTTGCAGCATCCTGGACAAGGTGGTGGAGCAGAAGCCGGGCAACATTAGCCACTTTGCTGACCTGATCACCTTTGTGAAAGATCGTCCGGGTCACGACCTGCGTTATGCGATCGATGCAGCAAAAATTGAACGTGACCTTGGCTGGGTGCCGCAGGAGACCTTTGAAAGCGGGATCGAGAAAACCGTTCACTGGTACCTGAACAACACCACCTGGTGGCAGCGCGTGCTGGACGGCTCGTATGCCGGTGAACGTCTTGGCCTGAATAACTGATAAGGATATAAACCCATGAAAGGTATTGTTCTGGCCGGCGGTTCCGGCACCCGCTTATATCCCATCACTCAGGGCGTGTCTAAACAGCTGCTGCCGATTTATGATAAGCCAATGATTTATTACCCGGTATCGGTGCTGATGCTGGCCGGGATCCGCGATATTCTGATCATTACCACCCCGGAAGATATGCCGGCGTTCCAGCGTCTGTTGGGCGACGGCTCACAGTTCGGAGTGAACTTCAGTTACGCCATTCAGCCATCTCCGGATGGACTGGCACAGGCCTTTATCATCGGTGAAGAGTTCATCGGCAACGACGCCTGTGCGCTGGTGCTCGGCGACAATATCTATTTTGGTCAGAGTTTTGGCCGGAAACTGGATGCGGCAGCCAGCAAAACCTCCGGCGCCACCGTGTTTGGTTATCAGGTTCTCGACCCGGAACGTTTCGGGGTGGTGGAGTTTGATGAACACTATAAAGCGCTGTCGATTGAAGAAAAACCGCTGAAGCCGAAATCAGACTGGGCGGTTACCGGCCTGTATTTTTACGACAACGACGTGGTGGAGATGGCGAAAGCCGTCAAACCGTCTGCGCGCGGCGAGCTGGAAATCACCACCCTGAACCAGATGTATCTGGAGCGCGGCGATCTGCAGGTGGAATTGCTGGGACGTGGTTTTGCCTGGCTGGATACCGGGACTCATGACAGCCTGATTGAGGCCTCACAGTTCATTCATACCATTGAGAAACGTCAGGGGATGAAGGTGGCCTGTCTGGAAGAGATCGCCTTCCGTAATCAGTGGCTGTCTGCGGAAGGGGTAGCGGCGCAGGCTGAAAAGTTAAAGAAAACTGAATATGGCGCTTATCTGCAGCGTCTGCTCAGCGAACGTTAATCACCTACCGACGGTAAACAAGGTATTGAATCATGAAAATTTTACTGATTGGTAAGAATGGTCAGGTCGGCTGGGAACTTCAGCGTTCGTTGTCGACGCTGGGAGAGGTGGTGGCGGTTGACTATTTCGATACGCAACTGTGTGGTGACCTGACCAATCTGGAAGGCATTGCTCAGACCGTTCGTCAGGTGAAACCGGATGTGATTGTGAATGCCGCTGCCCACACCGCTGTCGATAAAGCGGAAAGTGAGCGCGAGCTGTCTGACCTGCTCAATGACCGCGGCGTGGCAGTACTGGCTGAAGAGTCTGCGAAGCTGGGTGCGCTGATGGTGCATTACTCCACCGACTATGTGTTCGACGGGGAAGGCAGTCACTATCGTCAGGAAGATGAGGCCACCGGGCCGCTGAATGTCTACGGTGAAACCAAGCGCGCCGGTGAGCTGGCGCTGCAGCAGGGTAACCCGCGTCATCTGATTTTCCGCACCAGCTGGGTCTACGCGACCCGCGGGGCGAACTTTGCCAAAACCATGCTGCGTCTGGCCGCTGAGAAGGAGACGCTGTCGATCATTAACGATCAGCACGGCGCACCGACCGGCGCAGAGCTGCTGGCAGACTGTACCGCCATCGCTATTCGCGAAGAGCAGCGTAACAGGGCGGTGGCAGGTATTTACCACCTGGTAGCCAGCGGAGAAACCAGCTGGTATGACTACGCTCGCTTTGTATTTGATGTTGCCCGTACGCATGGCACGGCACTGGCGGTGAAAGAAGTCAACGGGATCCCGACCACGGCCTACCCGACGCCGGCAAAACGCCCGCTGAACTCGCGTCTGTCGAATGAAAAGTTCCAGCGGGTGTTCGGTGTGACGTTACCGGACTGGCGCCAGGGTGTTGAACGAGTTGTTGTTGAAGTTTCAGGCAAATAGGTGAGCAGCTAAGATGAATATTATTAAAACAGACATTCCTGAGGTCTTGATTTTTGAACCTCGCGTGTTCGGTGATGCGCGCGGCTTTTTCTTTGAAAGCTTCAGCAGCAGGGTGTTTGATGAGGCAGTGGGTCGTCATGTTGAGTTTGTACAGGACAACCATTCGCAGTCGCAGAAAGGCGTGCTGCGCGGCCTGCACTACCAGCTGGCCCCGCATGCTCAGGGCAAACTGGTGCGCTGCACCGAGGGTGAAGTGTTCGATGTGGCCGTTGACGTGCGTCGTTCATCCCCGACCTTTGGTCAGTGGGTGGGGGTGGTGCTAAGCGCAGAGAATAAGCGTCAGCTGTGGATCCCGGAAGGGTTTGCGCATGGCTTTATGGCTCTGAGCGAGACGGTGCAGTTTGTCTATAAAGCGACCAACTACTATGCGCCACAGTCTGAGCGCAGTATTCTGTGGAATGATCCGGATATTGGGATTGAGTGGCCTGAGGTGGCGGGTTTAAACATCTCTGAAAAAGATGCTAAAGGGCTTGCCTTTAATCAAGCTGAATTTTATCTGTGAAATAAAACAGGAACTACGATAGAAATTAGTTGAATCCTATGTTCCACATAAAGGTATGTCTGAGCGATGCTTAAGTATTTTTTAAAGAATAGAGCACTGATATTCAAACTTGCAAAAAGAGATATAGATTCAAAGTATAAAGGGTCACTAATCGGAGGCTTTTGGGCGGTAGTAAAT
The DNA here is from genome assembly GCF_021739525.1 of Klebsiella sp. 2019SCSN059. Lineage (NCBI taxonomy): Bacteria > Pseudomonadati > Pseudomonadota > Gammaproteobacteria > Enterobacterales > Enterobacteriaceae > Klebsiella > Klebsiella sp. 2019SCSN059. The sequence goes on from NZ_JAKKOM010000050.1 coordinate 4,463, forward strand.
CCCATTATCATGCTTTGCGTCTATTCATTTGTGTTTTCCGAAGTGTTTAAGGCGAAATGGGGAGCATTAAGTGGAGGAAAAGGCACATTTGCTGTAGTGTTATTTGCTGGCTTGATTATCTTCAATTTTTTAGCTGAGTGCTTGAGTCGTGGACCTGTTCTGTTTACCAGTAATGTCAACTATGTGAAGAAGGTTGTTTTTCCACTCGGTTGTTTGCCATTTAGCATATTTTTATCAGCTGCATTTAACTTCTTGATCAGTTTTGTGATTTTGATAATTGCGCAACTAATTGTATTTAATTCGATACCGTGGACTATAGCATTCTTTCCGTTATTTTTAATTCCGTTGTTTATCGTTGGCTTTTCCTTGATTTTATTGTTCTCAACGATTGGTGTATATTTTAGAGATATTACTCAGGCCGTGCCAATCATCATTACTTTTTTGATGTTTCTTTCGCCAATATTTTATCCATTGAGTGCAATACCTAAAAGCTTTCAAGATATTATGATGTACAACCCAATAGCTTTTTTGATCGAAAATGCACGTGATATTTTAATCTTAGGCCATAATATGTCTTTGCAAGAATATGCCATATTGTATATTGCGAGCATAATATTATTGTTCTTTGCATTGAAAATATTCCAAAAAGCGAAGAAAGGATTTGCAGATGTCTTGTGATTCTGTTAATGACAAGTCAGTTCCTGTTATTCAGGTAGATAATGTCATAAAAGTATTCCGTATTTACGATAAGCCCAAAGACAGAGTGAGAGAGTTTTTGGGTAATTTACCTCGTAGAGTATTGGGGCTAGAACGAGTAAAAAGACATAGAGAATTTTATTCTTTAAAAGATGTCTCTTTAAAAATAAATAAAGGTGAAACAGTTGGTATTATCGGTGCCAATGGTGCGGGTAAGTCGACTTTACTGCAAGTTATATGTGGCACTTTGACCCCCACAAGCGGAAGCGTTAAGGTTAACGGCCGAGTTGCTGCCTTACTGGAGCTGGGTGCCGGTTTTAATCCTGATTTCACTGGTAAAGAAAATATTTACATCTCAGCTTCAATTATGGGGTTGAGCGATGAACAGATTAAAGAGCGCTTTGAGAGTATCGTTGAATTCTCTGAGATTGGTGAATTTATCGATCAACCGGTTAAAACATACTCAAGTGGTATGTTTGTACGTTTGGCATTTTCTATTATTGCGCATGTTGATGCGGATATTTTGATTGTCGATGAAGCCTTATCAGTAGGCGATGCATTTTTTGTACAAAAGTGCATGAGGTTTTTACGGGCATTCATGGAAAACGGAACAGTTTTATTTGTTAGCCATGACACTGCATCAATAGTGAACTTATGTGATCGTGCTGTATGGATTGACCATGGTCAGAAAAAAATGGAAGGTTCGGCTAAAGATGTCTCCGAGGCTTATTTAGCGGCACTTTTTAAGCAAAGTAATCGTACGACATCTGTAAAAAATAAAAAAGAGTCTTTGCCGAAAGAAATATCATATAAAGACATGCGATCTGAATTTATTAATAGTAGTAAACTGCGTAATGACATCGAATTGTTTGCATTTAACGATACTAGCAAGCAGTTTGGTGAGGGAGGCGCAGAAATATATGATATTAAGCTTGAGGACACTCAAGGTAATCCATTGTCATGGGTCATTGGTGGTGAAGATGTTATCCTCAGAATTAAAGTTAAGTGCCTCAAGTCAATGTATAGTCCGATTGTGGGTTTCTATATAAAAGACCGCCTGGGACAGACTTTATTCGGAGATAATACATATATTTCTTATCTGCATAACCCCCTTTCAGTACAGCAAAAAGATAATATGGACTCGGTTTTTGAGTTTGCTATGCCGGTTCTACCTGTTGGAGAATATAGCATCTGTGTTGCCGTTGCTGAAGGTTCTCAACAAGAACATGTACAGCACCACTGGATTCATGATGCACTTATATTTAAATCTCATTCTTCTAGTACGGTAACGGGATTAGTTGGCATCCCGATGAAAAAAATTAGTATCTCGGTGAATTAAGAGTAATTATTTTATGACTATGATTAATAAATCAATGCTTTCCAGACCTGGAAAACTGACATTCCCATATGGCTGGTGTGGCCATATACCTTTTGTCAGTTGGCTCGTTGAAGAAATGAAACCGGGTACTATCGTTGAATTAGGTACACATTCAGGTAACTCGTACTTTGCAATTTGTCAGGCGGTTCTGGAAAATAATACAGGCTCTAAATGCTATGCGGTCGATACATGGCAAGGTGATGAACACGCAGGTAATTACGGTGAGGATGTATTTACGAATGTAAATATGTGGAATAAACAATACTATTCTTCGTTTTCCAGTTTATTACGTATGACCTTTGATCAGGCGACTGATTATTTTTCTGATGGTGGAGTCAATCTCCTGCATATTGACGGCTTACATACCTATGAAGCCGTGAAAAACGATTTTGACACATGGAAACCAAAGCTTGCGGATGACGCTATTGTCATTTTTCATGATACTAATGTTCGTGAAAGAGGTTTTGGTGTCTGGCAATTGTGGGATGAGTTACAAGGCCAATATCCTTCGTTTGAATTTTTACATTCATATGGTCTTGGTGTGTTATTTGTCGGTGATAAAAGCCATGTTATATATGAAAAGCTGACTTCTTTAGGTAATACAGCCTTGATCAGAGAGGCATTTTCTCGCTTAGGTGAACTCATTGTCCTAAGAGAGGAAGCGCATAACCATATTCAGAGTTTAGAATCATCAAGAGCGGCATTGGAAGGACATAATAAGCAACTCCTGAATGAACTTGAAAAAGCTAAATCTGAAAATGAATTATATATAAAGAGAATTCAAGAAGATAAAAATATTAAAGATATGATGACTGGGCGGTTACATGAACTGGAAGGTGGCCATCATCATCATAGCCATAAAATAAATGAGCTAGAGCAAGAAATTCACAGACTCATAAATACAAACTCCTGGAAAATCACTAAGCCTCTTCGTTTCATATTCCGGGTTCTGCGTGGTCAACAGCGTAATACGCTATGGCATCTTAAAAGAGAAGCAAGGAGTTTTGCCAAATCAGTATACTACCGTGCTCCATCACGATATCGTGAACAATTATTGTCTCTGGCTTTCAAAATTAGGCCAAGTTGGTTTACCAGCCATCCAAGATTTATGGGGGCTAATTCAACGCTGTCTCAGGGATTAGATAATAGTGATAAGTTAACTGATATCTCTTTGTTAAGTGATAACATTAATACTCAACCTGGCCGTATTGCGGTCCATTGTCATATTTTCTACCCTGATTTAATTACTGAGTTTTCAAACCAACTTGCGATTGTACCATTCAAATTTGATGTGTATGTGTCAGTGACAAACTCTGATGCTAAAGTTAATTGCGAAGATGAATTTAAAAAGATAAAAAACATAGAACATCTCGATGTTAGGGTTGTTCCAAATCGCGGGCGCGATATTGCACCAATGATTGCTGAATTTGGTTCAGATCTTAAGAAATATAACTTTATTTGCCATATTCAAAGTAAAAAATCTCTCTATAATGAAGGGAAAACAACAGGTTGGCGTGAGTACTTACTAAATGGTCTCTTTGGTTCGGAGTCTAATATAAAGCGTATATTTAAAGCCTTTGATGATGATTCATCATTAGGTATTGTGTATCCGCAAGCATATTGCATGGTTCCCTATTTGGCATTTTCGTGGCTTGCGAATAAATCACAAGGTGCTGAATTGTGTGCTCGTATGGGAATCAATTGCCCCGAAGGTTATTTTAATTTCCCAGCTGGCTCAATGTTCTGGGCTAGACAGGAATCATTAGCACCTTTGTTCAATTTGGGCCTCTCATGGGATGATTTCCCTGAAGAGAAAGGGCAAACTGATGGGACGACTGCCCATGCAATTGAACGTTTGTTAGGCATAGTACCACAGGCGTTGCAATTCGGTTCTTTAATTATTAAAGATTCCGAAAATGAATCGAAGTCAACTTTCCGTTGGGACCAGCAGTATTTCCCTCGGTCTCTTGAATCGATGAAACAACTCATTTCTGATCCATCTAAGAAAGTAATTGCTTTTGATATTTTTGATACACTATTGGTCCGCCCTTTGTTACATCCGGATCATACGAAATTAATCATTGCGGAACAACTACCTGAAAGTGAGGCGAAAACCTTCCTTGCGAAAAGGGCTGATGCCGAGGCCAGTGCACGGCATCGTGCAGGAAAAGATGTCAGTATTGATGATATTTATAATGAATTACATCAGCATTTCGGTGTTGAACTCTCATTAATAGAGAAGTTCCGTAAGCTTGAAGTACAGGTGGAACTGGCATCAGTCTCTGCCAGAAAGGATATGTTGGATCTTTTCAACTTTGCTAAAGATAGCGGGAAAAAAGTAGCTATTGTTAGTGACATGTTCTTATCCATCAATGTCATTGAGAAAATGCTTACTGATAATGGTTTTCTTGGTTGGGACAAAATATATCTATCTTCCGATAAAGGTAAGAGGAAGGACACAGGCGAGTTATATGAGCTTCTCCTGTCTGAGTATAGTGTCTCGGGCAATGAAGTGATCATGTTTGGCGATAATGAACGTAGCGATATTCAACTGCCTTTTGACCAGTTTAATATTCGTGCAACGCATATTATTCGCGCCACCGATCTGGCACTGCACGTCGCTGAATATTCCCCTTTGGCTAGAATCGCTTATTCCGCTAATCTTCATGATGAGCTAACTTTTGGCCTTTTGGTTAAAAAGAACTTAAGCCAAATTGGTGATTTTAAATTTGATAATTTGAAGCTATTTTCAAGCGATCCGTATCAAATTGGTTATAATTTGGCTGGGCCATTGCTTACAGCATTTGCTGAATGGCTAAGAGTTAGTGCAGAGAAATCAAACATCAAAGATCTATATTTCCTGGCTCGTGAAGGTAAGATTATTAAAGATGTTTATGATCATTGGTGTAAAGATGCAAGTAATGCTGCAATAAGCCATTATTTAATTCTTTCTCGTCGGGCCGTAAATGTACCAAATGTTTCGACACTCGATGATATTCTTTCAATAGCAAAATCGACTTTCTTTGCTAATACGCTGGAAATGTTCCTTAGAGAACGATATGGTCTTGTTCTTTCGGATGAGAAACTAATTGATATTTACTCGAAAGGATATTGGTCCAAGGGGCGTCTCGTTGAAATTCAGAACGATAATATATCTGAAGTCAAAGAGTTACTTGAATACTTAATGCCGGATATTCTTAGTGAAGCAGATATTGAGAGAAAAGGGTTGATATCTTATTTGACAAGCGTGGGCTTCATATCTGCAAGTCATAAAGCAGTTGTCGATGTTGGTTATTCAGGAACAATCCAAAAAGCCCTTTCTAAGATACTGTCAGATAGAGTCGATGGTTTTTATATCGCGACGTCTGAAAAAGGAAATAATAACTTATCGTATGATAGTGTTGCACAAGGTTGCTTTATCAATGATTCGGTACCTCTGCAAAATAAAGAATCATTATTGTTACAACAAAGTTTTGAACTAGAAAAACTACTCAGTTCAAATGATACTCAGATTATAAAATATCTTTTCAGTTCTGATGATATGGTGTCTCCAGTCTATAAGACTCAAAGAACCGAAGAGCTTTCAACGAAAGATCTGAGGGCTGAATTGCAAAGAGGGTGTCTGGATTTCGTGAAAGACGCCAGTAATATTCGCAATTATCTTTACCCTCAATTCTCGCCGTCATTGAGAATTGCAGACTCTTTATATAGTGAATTTATTTATTCTTGTAACAGAAGAGAAAATGACTTCATTAAAAAAATGACTCTGGATGATGATTACTGTGGTCGTGGATTAGTTAATTAGTTAATAACCCCTACCTGATTCTTCCAGGTAGGGGTAAAGGGTTTATTCATGAACCGGAACGTTGCAATTTTAATGGCAGTAAGAAATGGTCAGGATTATTTGCCTAATCAACTGCAATCTTTTCTCGAGCAAACATATAAGCACTGGAGTTTATATGTTTCTGATGATGGCTCTGAAGATGCCACAGTAAAAATTGTTGAAGATTTTTTCTCATCACATCTTGATGTACAGGGAAGACTTACTCCTGGTCCATGCCGCGGTTTTTGTCAGAATTTTCAGTCACTGATTAATAATCGGGAAATACAATCTGAATATTATGCATTTAGTGATCAGGATGATATCTGGTTACCAGAAAAACTTCAAATGGCAGTCGAATATCTTAATTCTGTACCCGCTGATATTCCTGCTCTTTACTGTTCGAGTACAACGTTAATTGATTCAGAAAATCATACTATTGGTGAATCATTGCACCCGAGAAAACCATTAGGTTTTGCTAATGCTTTATTGCATAATATTGCAAGTGGGAACACCATGGTTTTTAACCATCGGGCTCGAGAACTTTTAAGGGCGGCCTCTTCAGATATGATGGTTGTGCATGACTGGTCCTTATATCAAATAGTCTCCGCTTGTGGCGGATTCATACACTTTGATAAGACACCTACAGTACTCTACAGGCAGCACGTGAACAATGTAATTGGCGATGGAAGAAATATATTTCTCCGTGGTCGAAATTTTCTTCAGTCTCTCTCTGGTGACAGACGTAACTGGAATGATAGAAATAGAATTGTTCTCAGCAATTTGCTTGACTCTTTTACGATTAGTGCAAAAAATGTGTTCGATGATTATTATAGTATTAGATCAGGAAGTCTATTTCGAAGGTTGAAATATTTTCGAAGATCAGGTGTTTACCACCAGTATAAGCTCGGAACATTATCTACCATAATTTATGTTTGTACCGGAAAAATGTAGTAAGGTGCTATGTGAATATACTAGCTTCACTTGTTTTGTATAAACATTCTTTTCAGGAAATTGAGCGTACGCTCAATTCACTATTAAATGAAAGGAATATTGATAAACTTGTTATTGTAGACAATGGCTCTTTTTGTGATTGGTTAAACGACTACAAACATCCGAAAGTTGATGTTATTAAATTAACTGAAAATCAGGGCTTTGGAGCAGGACATAATCAGGTTTTTGGAAAGTATAAAAGCAAATGCAACTACTTTCTAATTTGTAATCCTGACATTTATTATTCTTCTGGCGAAGTCGATAAGCTTTTTTTATTTTGTGATAATTATGGCATTGATTTGTCTGTACCTAAAATAATTTACCCGAATGGTGCATTGCAGTACGCGACAAAACTACTTCCCGCACCGTTTCAATTATTCGGCAGGCGCTTCCTTTCTTCATTTTTCCCCAATATAAATGATGAGTATGAACTCAGGAAAGCCAATTTTGATACGACTTTTTATGCTCCATCAATGTCAGGTTGTTTTATGATGGTAAGTAATCATGCTATCGAAAGGGTACACGGTTTTGATTTGCGTTTTTTTATGTATCTGGAAGATGTGGACTTTTCACGCAGAATTAGTGCGGAAAATCTTAAGGTCGCTTATTGCCCTGATTCGACGGTTGTCCATCTGTCGCAACGAAAATCATATCATAACGTTAAATTCCTTTTGTATCATATGATTTCTGCAGTAAAGTACTTTAATAAATGGGGATGGTTTTTTGATAGTGATAGAAAACGCTTAAATAACCTATGTCTCTCATTGCTACCTACTAAAACAGAAAAGTAAATAATTGGTTTTTTAAAAAAGGCAGATTCATTTAGTCTGCCCTTTATTTATTATAGTAGATAGTCTTTATTTATGCCGGCTACGCAGATTCTCTATCACCGCCGTCAAGTCCAGCCCCTGATCCTGCAGCAGCACCAGCAGGTGATACATCAGATCCGATGCCTCGTTCTTCAGCTCAAACTGATCATGCACCGTCGCCGCCAGCGCGGTTTCCACGCCTTCTTCCCCGACTTTTTGTGCAATACGCTTGGTGCCGCTGGCGTACAGCTTCGCGGTATACGAACTCTCCGGGTCAGCATGCTTGCGCTCGGCCAGCAGCTGCTCGAGCTGATACAGGAACAGCCACTGGTGGCCAGCTTCGCCGAAGCAGCTGGATGTATCTTTATGGCAGGTCGGGCCGATTGGGTTTACCAGTACCAGCAGGGTATCGTTGTCGCAATCCGGCGTGATGCTCACCACGTTGAGAAAGTTGCCGGAGGTTTCCCCTTTGGTCCACAGACGCTGCTTAGTCCGCGACCAGAAGGTGACTTTCCCGCTCTCTTCGGTCTGCGCCAGCGCATCCTGATTCATGTAGCCTAGCATCAGCACCTCGCCGGAGATGGCATGTTGCACGATGGCCGGCATCATACCGTCGGTTTTTTCCCAGTCCAGCTGTTCACTTAACATACCCTAATCTCCACGCCCTGTGCTGCCAGGTACGTTTTCAGTTCACCAATATTAATAATCTGCTTGTGGAACACCGAAGCCGCCAGCGCACCATCGACGTTGCCATCGCGGAACGCCTCGAAGAAGTGTTCCATGGTGCCCGCACCGCCAGAAGCAATCAGCGGCACATGGCAGACGGCGCGTACTTTCTTCAGTTGTTCAAGATCGTAACCGTTGCGCACGCCGTCCTGGTTCATCATGTTGAGGACGATCTCGCCGGCGCCGCGCTTCTGTACTTCCTGCACCCAGTCGAGGGTTTCCCACTGGGTTACCCGGGTACGGCTCTCATCGCCGGTATACTGATTGACGTGATACTTGCCGCTCTCGGCATCAAACCAGGTATCGATACCTACCACAATACACTGCACGCCAAAGCGGTCGGCAAGGCGGGTAATCAGCGTCGGGTCAGCCAACGCCGGGGAGTTAATCGAAATCTTATCCGCGCCGAAGGAGAGGATCTGCGCCGCCTCTTCCAGCGACTTAATCCCGCCGGCAACGCAGAAAGGAATATCGATCACTTCTGCGACTCGTGATACCCAGCTTTTATCGACCACCCGGCCATCGCTGGAGGCGGTGATATCGTAGAACACTAGCTCATCGGCGCCTTCGTCGGCATAGCGCTTTGCCAGCGGGACGATATCGCCAATGATTTCATGATTACGGAACTGCACGCCTTTCACTACCTGGCCATCGCGAACGTCGAGGCAGGGGATTATCCGTTTTGCCAGCATTGAATGGCCTCCGTTACGTTGAATTTCTCTTCCAGCAGCGCACGACCGACAATCACGCCGCGCACGCCGGTTCCGCGCAGCGCGGCAATATCATTCAGATCGCCGATGCCGCCGGAGGACTGGAATGCCACCTGCGGGTAGCGGGCGCACACTTCTTCATACAGCGACACGTTCGACCCGGCGAGGGTCCCGTCGCGAGAAATATCGGTACACAGGACGTGCTGCAAACCGGCCGGCAGATAGCTCTCAACCAGCTCTTCCAGGGTTACGCCGGAGTTTTCCTGCCAGCCGCTCACGGCCACCTGTTTATTACCCTGATCATCGATGCGTACGTCCAGCGCTAGCACCAGATGCTGCGGCCCAAAGCGGTTGAACCAGCCTTTGACGATTTCCGGGGATTTCACCGCGGTTGAACCCACCACCACGCGCGCGACGCCGGCATCCAGCAGGGCGGCGACGTCTTCTTCCGTGCGCACGCCGCCACCGACCTGTACCGGCACATCAACGCCGGCCACTAACGTTTTTAGCAGAGCGATCTGGCGTTTCTGCGGGTCTTTCGCGCCGGTTAAATCCACCAGGTGCAAAACTTCAGCACCCTGTGCGGCGTAGGATTGCAGGCGCGGCAGCGGATCGTTGCCGTAGTCGCGCTTCTGGCCGTAATCGCCTTGATGGAGACGGACGACGGTGCCGTCAATTAAATCTAAAGCCGGGATTATCATCACATCTCCAGGAAGTTTTTCAGCAGCTGCGCACCGGCGCTGCCCGAGCGTTCCGGATGGAACTGGACGCCAAAAAAGTTATCTTGCTGCACCGCGGCGGTGAACGGTTCGCCGTAGTTGCATTGCGCGATGGTGTAAGGATTCACCGGCATCGCATAGCTGTGGACGAAGTAAAAATAGGCGCCGTCATCGATGCCGCGGAACAGACGATTTCCCGCCTTCGGATAGACGCGGTTCCAGCCCATATGCGGCAGCGGCAGACCGTGGTCGGTCATTTTCGGCACGTCTTCTTCGATGATGCCCAGCAGATCGACGCCATTGCTCTCTTCGCTGCGACGCCCCAGCAACTGCATGCCGAGGCAAATGCCGAGCACCGGCTGGGTGCAGGCTTTCACCAGCTCAATCAGCTCGCGATCGCGCAGCTGGTCCATCGCCGCTTGCGCGGTGCCGACGCCGGGTAAAAACAGCTTATCGGCACGCAGCACCACATCCGGGTCGCGGCTGACCGCTGGCTCATAGCCGTGGCGTCCGATCGCTGACTTAACCGAATTGAGGTTGGCGCAGCCGGTATCGAGGATCACCACGTTCATCACAGCACTCCTTTCGAAGAGGGGAGCGTATCGCCCTGAACGCGAATCGCCTGACGCAGGGTACGGCCAAAGGCTTTAAACAGGCTTTCGACGCGATGATGGTCGTTTTTGCCCTTGGTTTTCAGGTGCAGCGTTACCGCCATGGTGTAGGAGAGCGAGCGGAAGAAGTGTTCAACCATCTCGGTGCTCAGATCGCCCACGCGCTGATAGGCAAAGTCGGCTTTATATTCCAGATGCGGGCGCCCGGAGATATCCAGCGCGCAGCGGGCCAGACATTCGTCCATCGGCAGCACGAAACCAAAACGGTTAATTCCGCGCTTATCGCCCAGCGCCAGCTTCAACGCTTCGCCCAGCGCCAGGCCGGTATCTTCCACGGTGTGGTGATCGTCAATGTAGAGATCGCCGCCGACGTTAATCTCCAGGCGGAAACCGCCGTGGGTAGCAATTTGATCGAGCATATGATCGAAGAAACCGACGCCGGTGTGGATTTTGCTGCCGCCTTCGCGATCCAGCCAGACTTTTACATCCACCTGAGTCTCTTTGGTGACGCGCTCGACGTGGGCGTAGCGATCGCGGCGGGTCAGTTGCTCGCAGATCGTCGGCCAGTTCAGGGTCTCGCGGTCATAGCGCAGGCCGGTAATGCCCATGTTGTCAGCCAGCGTAATGTCGGTGGCGCGGTCGCCGATGACAAAGCTGTGGCTTTTATCCATCACGCCTTCTTCCAACCACGGCAGAACCAGCTGGGTTTTCGGCTTACGGCATTCGCAGTTGTCGGACGGCAGATGCGGGCAGATCAGCACGTCATCAAATTCGACACCTTGGGAAGCAAAGACCTGCATTATCAGGTTGTGCGGGCCGTCAAATTCGGCCTGCGGCAGGCTGTCGGTTCCCAGACCATCCTGATTGGTGATCATCACCAGTTTGTAACCTTCCTGCTGGAGTTTCAGCAGCACAGGGATCACCTGCGGCTCGAAGGCCAGTTTTTCAAAGCGGTCTACCTGAAAATCAACCGGTGGCTCAGAAATCAGCGTACCGTCACGGTCAATAAAGAGAAACTTCTGGGTCATACATTCTCCGCAGTCAAAGCGTCAATCACGCGCTGGCTCTCAGCACGGGTACCGATAGTGATACGCAAGCAGCCGCTTAATGAAGGTTGTTTATTTTGGTCTCGTAAGATAATGCCCTGATCCCACAAAGATTTAAATACCGCGCTGGAGGCTTTAAAACGCACGAGAATATAGTTGGTCTCGGCGCCGAAGACCTGCTCTATGCAGGGAATGCCGCTCAGTTGGCTAATCAGGTACTCGCGTTCGGCAACAATCTGCGCCACCCGGGCGCGCATCGCAGCAATGCCCTGTTCGCTAAGGGCCTGGGCGGCAATGTCGGCCACCGGCGTTGACAGCGGGTAGGGTGCGATGACTTTCATCAGCAGCCCAATCACGTCGGTATTCGCCAGGGTAAAGCCGCAGCGCAGACCGGCCAGGGCAAACGCTTTTGATAATGTGCGCAGCACCACCAGGTGCGGATAGTCACTCAGCCAGCCGGCCAGCGTCGCCTGCGGGCAAAACTCAATATAGGCTTCATCGGCAACCACGATGGCTTTGCCGCGGGTCATCTCCAGCAGGGTCCGCAGATCGTCAGGATTGATAATCTGCCCGGTTGGGTTGTTGGGGCTGCAGACAAAGACCAGCTTCACGCCGTCGAGACTGGCGGCGATGCCCGGCAGATCGAGCTGCCAGTCGGCCAGGGTCGGGACCGTACGGCAGGTTACGCCGATGGTCTCGGCGCTGACGCTGTACATGCCGTAGGTCGGCGGGCAGTAGAGCACCGCGTCTTGCCCTGGCTCGCAGAACGCGCGGATCAGCAGCTCGATGCTTTCATCGGCGCCGCGGCTCACCAGCACCTGCTCGGGCTTCAACCCGGCATAGCGTGCGTAGTTCTCAATTACCGCCTTCGGCTGCGGTTCCGGATAGCGGTTCAGGGTCTGCTCGGTCAACTGAAATTCCACCGGCGTCGGGAATTCGTTGGCGTTCAGCCAGACATCGCCGTTACCGCCCAGTCGGCGAGCAGATTGATACGGCGTCAACGCACGGATATTGGCGCGGGCTAACTCTTCAATGCTCATGCTTGCTCCTTAAGGGCTGCGACGCGCAGCGTAACGGCGTTTTTGTGGGCGGTAAGGCGTTCGGCGGCGGCCAAAATCTCAATGGTCGAGGCGAGGGCGGCAAAGCCATCGCGTGACAATTCCTGCACGGTCATGCGCTTTTGGAAATCCGCCAGTCCAAGGCTGGAACAGGTGGCGGTGTAGCCATAGGTCGGCAGCACATGGTTGGTCCCGGAGGCGTAATCGCCGGCGGATTCCGGGGACCAGTCGCCGAGGAACACGGAACCGGCGCTGGTGATATCGTCAACCAGATCGCGGGCCTGGCGGGTCTGAATAATCAGGTGCTCCGGCCCGTACAGATTGGAAATTTCCACGCACTGCGCCAGGTCGCGGGCAACGATAATCCGGCTGGCGGAGAGCGCTTCGCGAGCGGTGTCGGCCCGTGGCAGTTCAGCCAGCTGGCGCTCAACGGCGAGGGCGACGCGTTCACCCATCGCGGCATCCGGCGTCAGCAGGATAACCTGCGAATCCGGGCCGTGTTCCGCCTGAGAAAGCAGGTCAGAGGCGACGAAATCCGGCGTCGCGCCGCTATCGGCAATCACCAGTACTTCAGAAGGGCCGGCGGGCATGTCAATGGCGGCACCGTCCAGGCGCTGGCTGACCTGGCGCTTGGCTTCGGTGACGAAGGCGTTGCCTGGGCCAAAGATTTTATCGACTTTGGCGACTGACTCGGTACCAAATGCCAGCGCGGCGATGGCCTGCGCGCCGCCGACGTTAAAGATATTGCGCACGCCGCAGAGCTGGGCGGCATAAAGAATTTCATCGGCAATCGGCGGCGGCGAGCACAGCACCACCTGCTGACATCCGGCAATGCGTGCCGGGGTGGCTAGCATCAGCACCGTCGAAAACAGCGGTGCCGAGCCACCGGGAATATATAACCCTACGGATGCAATAGGGCGGGTTACCTGCTGGCAGCGCACGCCCGGCAGGGTTTCCACATCGACGCCCGGCAGCTGTTGCGCGTTGTGGAAGGTCTCGATATTGCGTACCGCAACCGCCATAGCCTGCTTAAGCTCATCGCTCAGGCGCGCGCCGGCGGCAGCAATCTCTTCTTCAGTGACTTTCAGTGCTTTGACGTCGGTCTTATCAAACTTTGCGCTGTATTCGCGCAGGGCCGCATCGCCATTCTCTTTGACGTTGGTAAGGATCTCCGCCACCGTCTTGCTAATGCTGTCGGAAGCGGAAATGGCCGGGCGCATTAAGAGTTGTTGCTGTTGTGCTGCGCTACAGCTGTTCCAGTCGATAATTGTGTTGAAGCTCATGGTCGTTTCCCTTGTCTACTTTCTGAGACAGGCCCGCAGGCCTGTTCCGCCTGGATTACTCCATCATCTTCTCGATAGGCAGTACCAGAATGGAGCTGGCACCCAGCGCTTTCAGTTTTTCCATGGTTTCCCAGAACAGCGTTTCGCTGCTGACCATGTGCATCGCCACGCGCTGTTTATCACCCGCCAGCGGCAGAATAGTCGGACGTTCGGCGCCCGGCAGCAGGGCCATGACTTCTTCCAGACGTTCGGTTGGTGCGTGCATCATGATGTATTTTGATTCACGCGCCTGAATCACGCCCTGAATACGGGTCAGCAGACGGTCAATCAGCTGCTGTTTGGCCTCGGCCATTTCGCCATCGCGTTGAATCAGGCAGGCTTTGGAACGGAACATCACTTCCACTTCGCGCAGGCCGTTTGCTTCGAGGGTTGCGCCGGTGGAGACCAGGTCGCAAATCGCGTCGGCCAGGCCGGCACGCGGGGCAACTTCTACTGAGCCGTTCAGCAGGCAGGATTTAAAGGAGATGCCTTTTTGATCGAGGTAGCGCTTCAGCAGGTGCGGGTAAGAAGTGGCAATGCGTTTGCCGTCCAGCGCCGCCGGGCCGTTCCAGCTTTCATCGGCCGGGGTCGCCAGCGACAGGCGGCAACCGCCGAAATCTAAACGACGCAGGGTAAAGTAGCGCGGATCTTCGCCCTGAGCGCGACGGCTCAGCAGCTCTTCTTCCAGCACGTTCTCGCCGATGATGCCCAGATCGACCACGCCATCCATAATCAGGCCCGGGATATCGTCATCACGCACACGCAGAATGTCGATGGGCATATTTTCCGCCAGCGCAATCAGGCGCTGGGTGTGCAAATTCACTTTAATGCCACAACGGCTCAGTAATTCGCGTGAATCTTCACTCAGGCGGCCTGATTTTTGAATAGCTATGCGTAAACGGCTGTTGTCTAACATTCTTGTTTCCTCTTAATTCCTGTCTGAATCTGTCCGAATTTGGTTCAAAAAAAAGCCCCCGGAAGTGAATCTTCCGGGGGCTCATTTCGCGTTCATGCACCGCTGGAAGATCTAAATGTCTTCCAGCACACATCGCCTGAAAGACTAGTCAGGATGATGGTGATGATGGTGGTGTTTAAATTGAACGCGGTTCATAAAATTCTCTTTGAATGACTATGCATTAGATGTCTTTTAACCTAAACCACTTCAAGCGCAGAAAGCAAGGGCTTTTTACTATCATTAATTCATTTCATCTTCACTGAAGAAATTGTCAGTTGCGGTTGGCTGGCGTAGCCTTGTATCAGCACAGCGAAAGAGTCAGGAGCCAGGTATGAAAAAGGTCGCAATTGTCGGTTTAGGATGGCTGGGCATGCCGCTTGCTTTGTCATTGAATGCACGCGGATGGCAGGTCACCGGCAGCAAAACCACCCGGGATGGCGTGGAGGCGGCGAGGATGTGCGGTATTGATAGCTATCCGCTACGCCTGGAGCCGCAGCTGGTCTGCGATGCCGACGATTTGGATGCATTGATGAAAGTGGATGCGCTGGTGATTACGTTACCGGCGCGGCGTAGCGGGCCGGGTGAAGAGTTTTATTTGCAGGCGGTCCAGGAGATTGTCGATACGGCGCTGGCCTACCATATTCCGCGCATCGTATTTACCAGCTCCACCTCCGTTTATGGCAATGCCAGCGGGACGCTAAAAGAGAATTCACCACGCGACCCGCAGACCGCCAGCGGCCGGGTGTTGAAAGAGCTGGAAGACTGGCTGCACAACCTGCCGGGAACGTCAGTGGATATATTGCGTCTGGCGGGGCTGGTGGGGCCATCCCGTCATCCCGGACGCTTCTTTGCCGGAAAATCCGCGCCGGACAGTCAGCATGGCGTGAACCTCGTGCATTTGCAGGATGTGGTTTCGGCCATCGAACTGCTGTTGCAGGCTCCGAAGGGCGGACGCATCTATAATATATGTGCGCCCAAACATCCGGCGCGCGGCGTGTTCTACCCGCAAATGGCCCGTGAACTTGGGTTATCGGCCCCGGTGTTTGCCGATAGCCCGAATAGCGGGCCGGGTAAGATCATCGATGGCAACCGAATTTGCTACGAACTGGGGTTTGAGTATCAATACCCCGATCCGCTGGTGATGCCGATGGAGTAATGCGCCAGCGGTAATCGCGTACCTGAGGGGGCGGCGATGAAACCACTGCTGGATGTCCTCGTTATTCTTGATGCTCTGGAGAAAGAGGGGAGCTTTGCTGCGGCGTCGGCAAAGCTCTACAAAACCCCCTCTGCGCTGAGCTACACCATTTACAAGCTGGAAAGCGATCTGAATATTCAGCTGCTTGACCGCAGCGGCCATCGGGCGCGCTTTACGCCAACCGGGCAGATGCTGCTGGAGAAAGGGCGCGAGGTGTTGCATACCGCCCGTGAACTGGAAAAACGGGCAATCAAACTGCATCAGGGGTGGGAAAATACCCTGGTGCTGGCCGTGGATGCGGCGTTCCCTTTCTTTTTACTGGCGCCAATGGTGGGCCAGTTCTATCAGCAACATACCCTCGCACAACTGCGATTCTTTTGCGAAGCGTCGTCCCATGGTTGGGATGCGCTGGTTCAGGGACGGGCGGATATGGTGCTGGGTGTGGTCAGCGATCCCCCAACGATGAGTGGCTACAGCTTCAGTCTGCTGGGCGAACTGCCGTATGGTCTTGTGATTGCGCCGCAGCATCCGCTTGCCGCCATCACCGCGCCGCTGAGCTGGCGAATATTGAAGCGCCATCGGGCGATTGCGATCGACGGACAGTGGCCGGCGGTTGATGACCAGGACTGCCTGCTGGCGTATGACTATCCGGGGCTGCTGATGCTGATCGCCGCCGGGCTGGGGTGGGGGTACGTGCCACAGTATTTGGCACGTGCTCAACTGGAGAGTGGCGAGCTGGTAGAGAAGGCTGTCGCTTCCCATTTTCCGTCGCATCGGGCATGGTTGGGCTGGAACGATCAGACGAGCGGGCGTTCCTGCGACTGGTGGCGCAGCGAAATTTTAGCAAATAATGCTATCCATACAATCTATCATACTAAAAATGTATGAATATTAACCTGTTAAATTATTGTAGTGACAATTTGGCTTTTCAACATCTTGTCATCCGACCAGAAAATGTTGCAAAATACGCGGCCATGAAAAATGGAATTTAGCCGACACTTTTTGAAGTGTCGGTTATTTTTTTGTTTTCAAGGCACATCATTCAATACAAGAGGCCGGGCTTCGTACCGGATAGATATTTACTAAAAACCGACAGTCGTTGTCGCTGAGGAATACACTGAAATGGGGCAATTTTTTGCTTACGCGATGGCATTCGCCGTGAAAGGGGATAACCACCATGTCGCATAACGCTACTCCAAAAACCTCTCGCGTGGAATTACGTAAGACGCTTACGTTGATTCCGGTTGTAATGATGGGCTTGGCCTATATGCAGCCGATGACGCTGTTCGATACGTTTGGTATCGTCTCTGGTATGACCGACGGTCACGTGCCGACGGCCTACGCCTTTGCGTTAATCGCCATTCTGTTTACTGCCCTGAGCTATGGCAAGCTGGTACGTCGTTACCCTTCTGCCGGCTCGGCGTATACCTATGCGCAGAAATCCATCAGCCCGACCGTTGGCTTTATGGTGGGTTGGTCCTCGCTGCTCGACTACCTGTTCGCGCCGATGATCAACATTCTGCTGGCGAAAATCTATTTTGAAGCGCTGGTGCCTTCGATTCCGTCGTGGGTGTTTGTTATCGCGCTGGTCGCCTTTATGACCGCCTTTAACCTGCGCAGTATTAAATCCGTCGCCAACTTCAACACCGTGATCGTGGTGCTGCAGGTGGTGCTGATTGCCGTTATTCTCGGCATGGTGATTTATGGCGTGTTTGAAGGCGAAGGCGCCGGTACGCTGGCCAGCAGCCGTCCGTTCTGGTCCGGTGACGCGCACGTGATCCCGATGATTACCGGGGCGACGATCCTGTGCTTCTCGTTTACCGGCTTCGACGGCATCAGCAACCTGTCTGAAGAGACCAAAGATGCAGAGCGCGTCATCCCGCGGGCGATCTTCCTGACCGCGCTGATTGGCGGCCTGATCTTCATCTTTGCCACCTACTTCCTGCAGCTGTACTTCCCGGACATCTCGCGCTTTAAAGATCCGGATGCGTCACAGCCGGAAATTATGCTCTACGTAGCAGGTAAAGCCTTCCAGGTTGGCGCGCTGATCTTCTCCACCATCACCGTGCTGGCTTCCGGTATGGCGGCGCACGCTGGCGTGGCGCGTCTGATGTACGTGATGGGCCGCGACGGCGTGTTCCCGAAAAGCTTCTTCGGCTACGTCCACCCGACCTGGCGCACCCCGGCGATGAACATCATCCTGGTCGGCGCTATTGCGCTGCTGGCGATTAACTTCGACCTGGTGATGGCGACGGCGCTGATTAACTTTGGTGCGCTGGTGGCGTTTACCTTCGTTAACCTGTCGGTGATTTCGCAGTTCTGGATCCGTGAGAAACGCAACAAGACGCTGAAAGACCACTTCCAGTATCTGTTCCTGCCGATGTGCGGCGCCCTGACCGTTGGCGCGCTGTGGGTCAACCTGGAAGAGAGCTCGATGATTCTGGGCCTGATCTGGGCCGGTATCGGTCTGGTCTATCTGGCCTGCGTGACCAAAAGCTTCCGCAACCCGGTGCCGCAGTATGAAGATGTGGCCTAAGGCATAGCGTGATGTAAATGAGAAAAGCCGGAGGGAAACCTCCGGCTTTTTTTTCGTTTGGCCCGGTGCGATACCTTTTGCCCGGCGGCGCTGCGCTTGCGCGGGCCTACGGTGATGGTTAACCTTCTGAAATTTAATGGTTATGTAGGCCGGGTAAGCGAAGCGCCACCCGGCAATATGTTGGCCACGGAAACGACGACCGGACGGTTCCCTCTCCCTCCGGGAGAGTGTTAGGGGGAGGGGAAGCACTGCAGTGTGGTTGTTTATGTTATCTGTGGCTTCAGCGTAGTTTGCGCTCCCGGTTAGTCTTCTGCGTTATGTCTCTTATGGTGCTGGGAGCGCACAGGGGGCGGCCAGTCGCCGCCGCCCCCTGTACCCCCGGGCTCCGGCCAGCAAAATCGCCACTTCGTG
>NZ_JAKKOM010000051.1:0-21498 GCF_021739525.1 Klebsiella sp. 2019SCSN059
TTTTATCATCGAGTTCGGTGACCGCCTCGACGGTCACTTCTGAGAAAAGGCATTTACACAGAATGGTGTACAGGCTCCGCGTCAGCGCGGCCAGGTTTTCCCGGCGCCGCAGGCGCGCGGCCTTTCGAGGCGCGGCCAGACGGGGACCGATGCCCCCTTCGCCTGCTCTGTTCCCGAATCAGTCAACAAACATCGAGACCGGGATTTGAAATCGATTTGCCAGCGCCCGCATGTGATCAAGGGTCAGACTGCGTTCACCACTGAGGATCCGGCTGACGAGTGATTTGTTGCCTATCTCGTTTTCAAAATCGGACTGTGAAAGCCCGCGTTGCTGCATAAGAACCCGCAGCAACGATACACCGTTTTTACCAGCTTCGATGCGCGTATTAAATTCTTCAAATTCCACCGCGTTATTTTCCCAGGCATCAATGCGGGCAGTCAGTATATCAACCAGCGGGCTGTCCGGGTCATGTTCCAGAAGATACTCAACGAGTTTACGTGCATCTTCGTAATCTTTGCGGGACGAACTTCCACCCAGCAGAGGGACAATACTCGCCAGGTCATTCACCGCTTTATTGGCATCGCTAATCATTCAAACCTGCTGAATTTTAAAGTTAACACCGCAGGCTCTGGCGTACCGAACCAGCGTCTGAATACTCATTCGCGAAGCGTTCTTCTCCATACGTGAGATAGTAGGCGCTTTGATGCCCATACGTTCTGCAACCTGTGCCGACGTCAAACCCGCTTCTTTTCTCCATGTTGCTAAGGTTTCCCGAAGTAGCTCCGAGGCTTCTTCTGCCTCGAATGCCGCGCTGTACTCATGATCGTTCATTGCTTCGGTATGAACCTGGCTAAGGGTTTTATATTTCATTCTGCATTTCCTCCAGTCTGCGAAGTGCCTGATCTATTTCTGCCGGGGGCGTTTTTGGCGATTTTTTGATAAAGATCCGAAGTAGAAAAATACGTTCACCACTCTGATATACCCAGATTCCGCGGGCGATATCTGCCCCCATTGTACGTATTTCGAAAAGGCCGTTTCCAAGCGGCTTGGTATCTGGCTCGCGTAGCTGGCGAGGGTTTGCTTCCAGCTTCATGAGTAGCCTGGCCATTTTTGCACGAATGGCAGCAGGCAGAGCCGTAAACTCTTTTTCAGCCTCATCATGAAAGATGACTGTGAACATGAATGTAATCTCTGGTCCGTATGTGCACACGTTAGCTCAAAAGCTAACTTAGCTCAAGAGCTAAGTTAGCTAGCTTCTCACTACCCGACCTTTACGACTTCAATGCCCAGGATCAGAGCTATGAATTCTGCTTTGTTCTGAAGCAACCAGGTGCGTGCTTCGGGTGCCTGAGCTTTGCTGATATCGATATCAAACTGATTAAGCGCTGCAGCATCGGCGTGTCCAAGTGTAATACCGCGCCACTGCATCCCTGCAAAATAGGCGTTCCCTGCCCCCTGCTGGATTTTTCCTTTCACGTGTTCCATTGCCCAGACCTCATTCCACGCCCAGACGGCGGAACATATCGGCGATGATATTCCGGCGCGTATATGAAGCACCTGCGGCTTTCAGATCGGCCAGCACGTTATAGGCGTAACTGGCATCTTTTCCATGAAAAGCGATCACCTTTTCCGCTTTTGGTTCAAAACAGGATGGGGAAGTTTCCCGGAAGAAAGCCTCTGATGAGTGTTGATTGCCGTATACTTTCATTTTGCGTTACCTCTGGTCTTTAAGGGATGGCAGCGATACGCCGCCATCCGTGTTTATTTCTCAGCAGTCGTTTGCCGCCAGTTCACTCATCAGTACATCCCGTGCTTCCAGCGCGCGTTCCTCTTCGGCTAGCGTCAGCAGATAGCCGCGCTTTGCCGCAGCGCCCATTAACACCGGACGGTCTTTCAACGGCAGCGCATCCAGATAATCCAGCGCACCACCCAGCAGATGGGCCTGATACAGCTCGTAATGCATCCCGCAGCTCCGACCAGCCTTTTTCTCGATACGTTCCAGCACTACATCGGCGCGGATAACATCGAACGGGTTTCGGGAATGAATGTTGCGCACAAAACCGTCAGTCCGGAGGGTTGTGCTTTCTTTGGTGGAGGGTTTTACGTTGACGTTTTGTGTGCTCATCCAGCTTTCTCCTTTATCTGTTTTTTCTGCCTTTTAAAACCATCACCCGTTGAGTTGCCGGGGCCGCGGTTTTGACTTTGTGCGGGGACCTGCTGAACCTGCCCCCTGGATAAAACCTTCACCCGTTTGAGAGCCGTTCGCCGCGAGGGCGTAAACGAGCACGGGCGACAGCAGCTGTCCAGGGCGCGGTTTACCGCGTGCCATTTACCCTGGACGGATGATGGCGACTGTGCTTGTCTCAGCCCCGGCGAATGGACTCAAACGGGTGATACGGCGCCAGGGGAAAGGAGCAGGCATCCGCCGCAACGACGAAGAGCGCGGGCGCGAAACGGCGTTGCCCTGCAGAGTGCCGGCAGCTTTATCGCCGGCACGGTGAAAGCGGCGCGGCCGGAACGGTCGCAGCAAGCGCTGCCGTTGACCCTGACCTCAGACATCAGACACTAGCCGTCAGGCCCGAAACCGCTTGCGGGTTCGGCGGAGCCCGGCGGGTGCGAAGCAGCTGCCCTGGCGGAGTGTGGCTCGACGACTGGACAGCGCAGCTGGCCAGGAGCCGAAGGTGTCCAGTGTGGGTGTGCTTTTAATCCTTTTCAGTTTTAAAAAGGGACACAGCAGGAAATAAAGCCATCACAGGAAGGAACGGAGGAATATAAGAACAAAAGCCCGCAGAGAAATAACGGGCTGATCCAATGGACGAATCGAGAACAATCAACATAAATCAATATCTACAGCTCAATAAGCGGGCTGGATGTAATAATCCGCGTCACAAAATTAACGCTGCCATATATAGGGATTTATTAATTCCTGAAACTGCATTTGTCCGGAGCACAGACAGGTCAGGAGCTTACTTATCATTGTTTTCACTCACATTATTCGTTTCAAACGAGACAAGAAATGTTTTCAGCCCTGCACAAAACGCATTGAATTCTTCCGGTGTGACATCTGCGGATCGTTTTATTCTGGCTCCGCGAAGATGAGAATTACCGGATGCATTTTTTTCCGCCCCGGCACTGCGGATTATCGAGTCGGCCCGGCTTTTTGAACATTGAACACCGCCCAGGCTGATAATTTGTGCAACATCGTTCCTGTTGAGGCAGCCAATCGCCCCGGCAATCATCTTAAGATTAGCCGTAAGTTGTCTGCAGGAAAGTACGTCACTCATCGGATTTACCTTCTTCAGCGATCGAGCCGTTCGACGGTGGCCAGCAATTGCGGATAGGTCGCTGACTGACACTTTTCGTACAGTGATTTAGCTGCGGGTATCCCTTCCAGATAATCATCCGAGTCCCGAATTTCCTGAGCCAGATATTCAATAAAGGCGGGTTCCACAACGGAGCCATTCAGCACATTAAGCAGAACCTGTGTTTCTTCGGCATCGAGAGGAAGGGCACAGGCGCGAACCAGATGCGCATAGCGATCAAAGATATTATTCAGCCGTTCAGTCACCCCTTCCCTGTGGGAGTTCAGATGTGCTCGCAGCTTAGGCGAAGGTGTGAAAGAGGGGTTGCGGGAGATCTCTTTTTTCACTGGTTATCCTCAGAATACTGGCCCGACATAATTAAGAATTTGCGCCGCTCCCTCACGAACTGTCGGTACCATTTACGGGCAACACTGGCCAGATCGTCCTCAGAAGCGCCACAGGAAAGCGTACTCCCCATGAACCCTCCACCACAGCAAATCTGGGCGCCGGTGTTACCAGGGTGCCCCGGGGACTCCAGGTGAACATAACCGCCACTGTCGGGTGCGTAAAAACTGAAAATTTCGCCGGTTTTACGGGATTTTATCGTGAAGTTCATGCTGGCTCTCCTTTGGCTCACCCGCGACTGCGCTTCGCCTCACTGAGTTAAGTGGAACAATTTCTGTTCATTACGCAATCAACTGTATGACAGATGTCATACATAATCAACAAAAAAAGCCTGCTTAAAAAGCAGGCGAACATCACTGTATCATATAAGGAATGAACTGCAGTATCACCTGGCAGACCGGGCGACTGATTTACCAGGAAAGCGGATACCGCGCATTGCACGAATAAGTTATAGCAGCACTTTTCCGGAAGGAAAACCCGGCAGGCGGGCGGGTTAAGTGCTATGCAACCTGATGTAGCGCCGGGTTTCCCCGGGGAGCCTTTGGACAGCCTCACTGACTCGTGGTCTTTTAACTCTGCCGTTGCTGTTTCCACCCCTCCGTAAAGAGGGCTACGCTACAGAGAGAACTTATCACCAGAACCCAAATGTTCACAATCAATCACTTTTTTTTCAGACTGATGACAGGGTGTTACGAAGAATGAAGGATGTTAATGTGACTTGCGATTCATTGAATCTGTGTTGTAGGTAGATGAAAGATTTTTGCCCGCCTGTCGTGCGGGCTTTTTTTCCTGTAAGCAGGAAAAAGGGGCTACCGGTGAACGGTAACCCCTTCATAAAGGCGCTTCAGGCTTGTCAGACATCATCTCCCCTGAATGGCGGGGGCTTCCCCCCGCCGGGGTTAGCTACTTAGCGGATTCGTAAGCCAGAAAAGCCGCCACCTCCCTGTTCGTGTCCCTGTACCGGATTTCACAAAGTGATTTCCGGGTGAGGTAAGTGAATATCAGCAGTGTGAGGCACACTATTAATACGCACCCGAGCAGAGTGTTTCGCGGCAGTTTCATGGCCTTCTTCTCCTTGCCTTGCGGCATCTAAGAGGCTATCCTGATGTTGTCTAGGCATACAGGTGGCCTCGTGGGTTAATGAAAATTAACTACGGGGCTTTCTGCTTTTTGCCACACAACACGGTAACAAACCACCTTCACGTCATGAGGCAAAAAGCCTCAAGCGCCACGTCGATTATACCGGGACGGTGCTATTTCTTACCAGGTATATCCACGCTTTATGCTGCTTAGCGCTTTAAATATCTAATGTATACCCATCCCGCAATCAAGACGCCCGTGCCCAGCGCAAGATTAGGCAAAATCACATCGTTTGCACTTGCATATATGGTATTAGGATCATGTTGCCCCCAGAATGCCAGCTTGTACCCGATGCCCCAGACAAAGAATATAATCCCGGCAATCAGAACGCCGAATTCTATAACGCCGAGCAGGATTCCATCTAACCAGTCAGGCGGATCACGCCATGTGATGACCGCAGCTATTAGTGTGCAGATAATCTGGCCTGCATAATAACCAGGGGAACCATACCATTCCGGAGCAACATGCTTCACGATAAAATAGAACAGCACGTTCATTAAGATAACGAGCAACCAGTACCTCATAGTTCTGCTTTCCTTGTATTTGGCCATCTGAGTTGTCAGACAGCATTGTACTTATTCATCGGGCGGACTTGCCATTGAAATACTCCGGACGCGCAGCCAGTTCACGCTCGATTAACTCGTCGGCAAACAAAGGGGCAACACGATGAATACGTGCCTGCATGTTGCGCCTTCTCACCGCTGCTTTCCGTTCATCGCTCCAGCGTTGGATCTGTTTCTGGCCGTGAAAATCCACGCATACAGCGTAACCTGAGCCAGCCACCCAGCGTGACATCACCTCTTCAGGTGCCGCCTGCCCAGCCTCCACGACAACGGAAATCAGTTCCCGTGGACCCGGGCAGGGCCTGTGCGGCAGTTTCCAGCGCAGAGAATAGCGCCACTTCATACACCACTCCGATCAGCCAGCTTATTTGGCACCTGCCAGCGTTCAGCAACACGAATATGTTCAGGTGTTTCCCGGACAATTAACGGAATTTCGTACATCACTGCATACAGCGGCTCACCGCTGATGCGAAGCCAGTCCAGTTCCTTCAGCGATGTGAATCGCGACTGCCAGCGCCAGAACGGTGCTGCAAGCTCTGCCGCGTCAAACTCGTCGCTCCACCGGGTGTACCAGGTGCAGACGGTTTCCGGTGACTGAAAATTCAGTTCTGTGACAGCCTGTCCCAGCAGGTTCTGACGCAGTAACCAGGACTGCTCGACCTGACGGGCTTCACGGCGCATTTTTCGGGTGAAGGCAAAGTCCTGACGTTTTAGCCTGCGTACTGTTCGGGTATGAAGGACTTCCGGAAAAAGTTCAGCCTGCACATCCATTGTCAGCGGCAGCGGACAGTATTCCCCGTGGCTGGAGATAAGCATATCCAGCGCCTCTTCCACCTGTTTCAGGCTGGAAAGGCGGTCTTTTGGATCACGGTGAAGGCCAGGAATACGGCGGGCAACGTCACTGTTAATCCGGCTACAGCCTGTCAGCAGGCGCAGGAATGTCCGGACGTGTGGCATCGATGGCAGACGTGCGCCGCGCTGGCGAGCCTCTTCCACCGTCATGATGGCCTGCAGCGCTGCCTGACGGGCTGGTTTCAGGGATACAAGAGCACTGGATGACGGGATCATTGTGCGCCCTCCTGTGACAGCGTGCTGATGATGCTGGCAAACGAGTAGCCACCGGCGTCAAGACACTCGATGAGATCCAGAGTATGGGTGATGAGTTCAGGGTTGAATGCATCCATCACGCGAACGACAGAGAACGGCTGACCGTCACGGGTAACAAAGACCACTATCCAGCGAGGATTCAGCTCCCCCGGACTGCATACCGCCACATCAAAGTGACCATGAGGGGGGGTAAAACGGATCTGGACAGGAAAGAAGCCGCCAAATTCGCACCGGTATTCGGCATTCACGGACCAGCCGGACGGTGAGGTCAGATCGCGCATGACAGCGTGACTCAGCTCCCGGCGAAAGTCTTCACCGGCGGCGCGGTAGTCTTCCAGCTCATCAGAAGACATGGTTTTCAGGACATCCAGAGTCAGTACCGTTTTCATTTTCAGTCTCCTTATCGCCGCCCCGCAGGGCGGCGTCTCCGTTATCAGGCGGCGCAGGCCGGGTTGTTATGGTCGGTGACGTCGCCGGCATCAGCGTCGGTATCGTTCTGACTTATTGCCAGACTGAGTTCAGACTTTGCGGCAAGCTGTTTCTGATTGTCAGCACTGGTCATCCATTCCGGAACCCAACGGATTTTTGAGAGGAAGTGCTCTGCATGTTCAGCGGCATCCTTTTTCTTCATCTTCGCGGCGTCCTGTGCTGCGCCAGCCAGTCCGGCCTGAGAGAGTGCCTGTACAATGTGTGGCAGCTTCATGTGCGAGAAAAGGTTATCAGCCGTCGGTTTCCACCAGTCACGAAGGTCAAACTGAATGGCGTTTTCCACCCCATCCAGCGAACTCTGGTGTTTACGACCAAATTCATCCTTGCCCTGTACACCATCTATGGAGCAGGCGGTGCAGAAAGCCATCAGTGCCATCAGGGTTGCGCCATCGAGCGTAAAGAAGGTGGTCATATCCTTTCGCCAGTTTTCCGGCAGCAGGGCTTCAAGACGTTCTTTTTCTGACTGGATGGCCTGAAACGCAACGCTGTTTTCACCGTCAGGTGCTTCACGGGTCAGCGCGTAATGCGACACACTCACGCTAATGCAGAACGGCTCTTTGACGGACGTTGTGGTATGGAAAACCGAGTTACACATTTTCCAGACCATCAGCGCGACGGCTTTCTGCGGCTGCTGCAACAGGGCCGCCTGAACCGCCAGTGTGCGTTCAGAAGAAAGGCGGGTCAGCAACGGGACACTGACGGCGTCCAGCGGATCGACTTTTTCAGGGGCCAGATCGGTGGATGCATCCTTCTCCTCCATTTTTTCATCGGCGCACAGCACCACACCGCGCTGTACTTTCACCTCCTGGCCAGTCCAGGAAACCACCACTCCGGCAGATTGCTTCATTTCATCCGTCCATGCCCGGTGTTTTGCCCGGTGCGCGATGGTCTGCTGTTCTTCCCAGACGGCTTCCAGAGCCCCGGCCAAGACGTCATCATTCACGCCGGGGTTCTCGTCTTCATACTTAGCTTCCAGAGCTTCCAGTTCCGCAAGACGTTCTGATTCGGCTTCGGTATATTCCACAGGCGGGACAGCATGCAGGCGCCAGATTTTAGTGTCCTTCCCGTAGTGTGAAATCGGGTCAAGACGACCATCACACCATGACCAGCCTTCCGCTTCGCGGAGGTGCTCCGCGATGTTCTGCAGTTTTTCCAGCAGGGCGGTATCGAGCGATGCACTTTTGACATAGCCGCCGTTTTCGCTGCTGAAGAGATCAACCCGGATTTCATCCGGACTGAATGCGGCCTCTCCCACAAAGCGGAATTTGTCGCCGTTTGTGGAAACCTCTTCTGAGGTAATGAGGTTACGGATCGAGGAAACTGATACTTCATTATTCCAGGACCGTTTGCGGGCGGATTCCAGCACTTCCACCTGGCGTTTCTGATCGCTTTCGAGCGCCAGTGCCTGGCAGTGTTCGGTGGTGATTTCATCCTTCGCCAGCGCCGCCAGAATTTCGGGAGCCAGTTCGGTCAGTTTCAACATGCGCTGAACATGACGCGTACCGAACCCCAGTAAATCGCCAATCTGCGCGGGGGTTTTCCCCTGCTCTGCCAGTGTGCGGAACCCGGCGATCTGTTCAGACGGATGCATTGCCATCTGCTGTTCGTTTTCTGCCATTGATGCCGCAACAGCCAGTTCATCAGGTACCTTTTTCACCATCACCTGATATCCGGCATCGATACGGTTTTCACTCTGCAGGAGCTGCAGCGCTTTCAGGCGACGACCACCGGCAGCCACACCACAGCGACCATCCGGGAGGTTATGCACGACCAGATTCTGCAACAGGCCAATGGCTTCAATGGAATCTGCCATTGAACAGACTTTCTCCGCCGGATAGGGAATGGTCCTGACGTTCAGGGGAGACTTCACCAGTGCCGTCACCGGGACATACTCGACCTGTGCGGCATCGAGAGCCACTTTAAGCGCCTCAGCTTCGGCAGACTTAAGCGTTTTTTTGCTGGTTTTCGGTGCAGTTTTTACCTTAGACTCTGTTGCAGACATAATTGATACCTCTTAGCTATTGATGAATGTCTGCCGGACAGCCCACCTGTCCGGCCTTCTTCTTACTGCTTACTTCGTTTTGCGTACTCCGTAGTCCCGGATGTAGCGGTTCATCATGTCCTCGCCGCCCGGTTCAAAATTCCAGACGCGCCAGATCATGCTGCCGTCATCCTGATGACGGACGACAAGGCGAAAATGAGTCCCCTGGTCATCTTCAATCGCCACATTCTGATACTGCGCTGCGACAACCTGAGCCTGCTCGCGGGTAAACGTGCCATCCGGCAGGGATACAAGCGGGGACAAAACGTTATGGTCCATGTGTTTCTCCTTTTCTGCCCCGCCTGAACGGGGCGTCTTCATCGTGGTTTAAAAGGGCGCTTCATCATCCATTGGTGGGAAATCATCCGGGAGTGGCTGAGGCGGTTGCTGAGACGGGGCGGCATCCTGACGGCCTTTCTTACCGCCCTTCGCTTTCGGGGATTTAGCTGCGGCCTGAGCAGGTTGTGCCGGGGTGGCAGTATTCTGCGGCTGCGCGGCGCTCTCAGGCACTCCGGATTCACGGCGGCCGCCGAGCATCTGCAGGGTGCCGTTCTGCCCGACCAGCACCTCGGTGACGTAGCGCGTGACTCCGGCATCGTCCTGCCAGTTGCGGGTGCGCAGCTGGCCCTCGATGTAGACCTGTGCGCCTTTACGCAGGTATTCACCCGCCACTTCCGCGAGCTTGCCGAACATGACAACACGGTGCCACTCGGTGTTTTCGCGCATCTCTCCCGTCTGCTTGTCACGCCATGTTTCAGACGTGGCCAGCGTCAGATTGACCACTGCGCCCCCGTTGGGCATGTAACGCACTTCCGGGTCCTGTCCCAGATGTCCAACCAGAATGACTTTGTTAACGCCACGTGCTGCCATGATGAATCTCCTTAATCCGTTGTTTTGCCTTTTAAAACCATCACCCGTTGAGTTGCCGGGGCCGCGGTTTTGACGTTTTGCGGGGACCTGCTGAACCTGCCCCCTGGATATAACCTTCACCCGTTTGAGAGCCGTTCGCCGCGAGGGCGTAAACGAGCACGGCCCGGTGCAGATGTCCGGGGGTGAGCGGGAAATTTTTTTCGGTCTAATGAAGCGCAGCGGAATGGCCGGGAAAAATTTATTGCGAAAGGCCCTGCCGTCCCCTGGACAGCAAGACGGGTTGTGCTTGTCTCAGCCCCGGCGAATGGACTCAAACGGGTGATACGGGTACCAGGGGAAAGGAGCAGGCACCCGCCGCAACGACGAAGAGCGCGGGCGCGAAACGGCGTTGCCCCGCAGAGTGCCGGCAGTCCTTCGCCGGCACGGTGAAAGCGGCGCGACCGGGACGGTCGCAGCAAGCGCTGCCGTTGACCTTGACGTCAGACATCAGACACTAGCCGCCAGGCCCGAAACCGCGTAGCGGGTTCGGCGGAGCTTACCGCGTCTTTTCGCGGTTAGCGGAGTGTGGCTCGACGACCGGACAGCGCAGCTGGCCGGGAGCCGAAGGTGTCCAGTATGGGTGTGCTTTTAAAGCCTTTAAGGGTTAAAAAGAGGCATCACAGCAGAAAGAAGAAGAGAAAGCAGACAGACAGCAGGCAGCAAACAGGGAAGACGCGGAAAGGAAATGCGGGCGGCGCGTCAGCGCGGCCCGGTTTTCCCGGCGCCGCAGGCGCGCGGTCTTTCGAGGCGCGGCCAGACGGGGACAGGTGCCCCGCCGGCTTAACGTGTCATCAGACGGTTATTCTGAGAATGGCGGTCGCTACCTGGGTATACGTGAATGTTCCCCGCGGCAATGGCTCCCAGACGTCCGCCAGGGACTCCAGCGCCTTTTGCTGACGCGGCCCGTCCAGACATATGCCCGTCAGAATCCCGCCAGGCTCAAGCAGAGTTAATGCCCGCCGGATATGCCGGATATCATCACCGCGATTAAACGGCGGATTCATGATAATTCGGGTATACCGGCGCTCCGGATGATATTCGAGAAAATCTCCGCACCAGATCCGGACCTCCGGGAAATGCGCCTGCAGGTGACGGGCTAACCCGGCGTGCAGCTCCACGGCGTCACACTTCGCCCGGGGGACTGCATCCCTGATCGCCTGCAGTATGGCGCCCGTTCCGGCACTGGGTTCCAGAATGCGATCGGTTTCCCGGACATCAGCCAGCTCAACCAGCCGGCGACATTCCGGGGAGGGGGTGACAAAAAGTTGCGAGCTACCCTGAATTTCAGCGACAGGGGCGCGCCCTTCCAGTTTGTCCCGCATCGCCTGAATACGGTGTTTAAGGTCATGATGCATGAATGTACTCCCTGACCTCCCCGGCAAGATGCCGGGGAGCCTTCCTGTTATTTTTTCGGAATTTCAACGGTTTTCATGTCTGTGATATACACATTCACGAGCGTACAACCGTGCGTCATGCACCGGCGGAAGCGGTAGGCGCCGTGTGTTTCGGTTTCTGCAGCAGCCCGCACGCCTTTATAATCAGCGGGTAATTTCGCCCACTCGGCTTTTGTCATTTCCCGGAACCCTTCCCCCGGATAATTGACGATCGGTGGGCGCTTCGCCGCTTTCTTCGCGTTGCTGGCTTCCTCCGCTGTCGGGGCTTTGTAGTCCGTGATACGGTCGGGCGTGAGTTTCATCGTGCCGCTGTAGCCCAGAAAGCGATAACCGGGCGTTTCGACTGAACTCACCTCCCCCTTACTCCGGTTAACCCGGAGAATGGTTAACCATTCTCCCCGGCTCAGTACCTGCCCGCCTGGTTCAAATTCCTGTGTTCGGGTGACAACGCCACCGTTTTCATTGAGCATCGCGCGTTCGTAGGCCAGGCGGTTCTGGTAATGATTCACCCAGCGCTGTTGGTGGTTAATCGTGCGCTCATGACAGCGGATCGCAATATCACGCGCCTGTTCAAAAGTAATGATCTCCTCAGACAGGGCAGAATGGAGAGACATCGAGCCCTCATACTGGCTTTTCTCTGCCGGGCGGGGGTATTTGTCGAGCGTGAAGCAGGCATGAATATGATCATAATTACTGACCAGTAACGCCATTTTCAGATCGAGCGTCTGCGCACGCCACATCGTCATATACTTTTCAGACCGGGCAATGTGCTTTTGGGACTTGCGTAATTCCGCCTCGATTTTTTTGATACGGCGGTAACGCACATCCGGACGCTCCTTGTATTTCGCGTGCCGCAGAGAGGCCTGCGCGCGCTGTTCCCAGTATTCGGCGCGCTCGAACAGCATCACCGCACGTTTCATGCCGTTCTCAATTTTCTGCGCATGCCGGCGCGCGCGGCGCTCGCTGTGGTGGCCTACCAGGATCGGCTGTCCCAGCGGGACAGCCGATGCCAGCGAATCAACATGCGCAAGCGCCTGCTCCGATTCAACCGCCCGCCGGTCACTGTAGTCACTGAACCGCCCGGCGCGCTGCTCCTGGCGATCAAACAGGGTGCTGTCCTCGTCCTCGATATCACCGGCGAGGGAAAGCAGGACATCCTCCCGCCCCGGCGTCCAGGCTGGCGCCACAAAAAGTTCCTGTTTGGGCGCCCAGCGAAAGCCTGCTTTGTTGATCAGGGAATACGTTTCTTCATCGAGCCGTAATGATGCGTAAAGTCGCAATTTATTATCATCGGGTGAATAAGTTGCCCGGTAAGTCTGGCCTGCGGTGTTTTCCGTCGTGATCTGTGCGGTAGTCGGTGCCATTGTGTTTTCTCCTTCCTGCAGTTGCCGCCCCTCGCGGGGCGGCTCACCTCATCAGTTAAATGCGCGTTTCAGTTCCAGCGTGCGGAGTACCTGCCCGAGGGCGGTATTTTTCATCGCGGGGATGTGGACACCGCGCCCTTTGCGGTGACTTCTGGCGATATGACGCCCGAAAGCTCTGAGAGCGGGATCAATCTCCGGTGCGGTGATATCTGCGCGCAGAATGCGCGAATGACGACGGGGCTTTACAGCGCCTGCGGAAGGTGAAAAAATAGAAACGATCATAGAGTTGACTCCTTATGGTAGTTAACGAAGCCGGAAAAACCGTTCGTGCGATTTTTACGGCGTGGGAGAAGCAGGGTTTACCCTGCTTTTTTCATATCTGCGGTTTGCTTCCCGCTTCTTCTTCCTCCTTCTTAAGCTGATCGGTAATGTCTTCCGGTTCGCCCAGAAACCAGCCTTTGACGGGTTCACAGCGTTCAATAAACGCTTTTATCGCCCGTTTTCCGGTCGTGGCCTGCACCCGGGTAAACATCGGCAGATTGCCGCTGGCATTGCTTCCCAGAAATGCGATCCGATACGTTCGCAATGAAGGATCCTGCATTTTTCTTTTTCCTGATTTTTAAAGAACATCACCCGTTGAGTTGCCGGGGCCGCGGTTTTGACTTTGTGCGGGGACCTGCTGAACCTGCCCCCTGGATATAACCTTCACCCGTTTGAGAGCCGTTCGCCGCAAGGGCGTAAACGAGCACGGCCCGGTGCAGATGTCCGGGGGTGAGCGGGAAATTTTTTTCGGCCTAATGAAGCGGCAGCGGAATGGCCGGGAAAAATTTATTGCGAAAGGCCCTGCCGTCCCCTGGACAGCAAGACGGGTTGTGCTTGTCTCAGCCCCGGCGAATGGACTCAAACGGGTGATACGGGTACCAGGGGAAAGGAGCAGGCACCCGCCGCAACGACGAAGAGCGCGGGCGCGAAACGGCGTTGCCCCGCAGAGTGCCGGCAGTCCTTCGCCGGCACGGTGAAAGCGGCGCGACCGGGACGGTCGCAGCAAGCGCTGCCGTTGACCTTGACGTCAGACATCAGACACTAGCCGCCAGGCCCGAAACCGCGTAGCGGGTTCGGCGGAGCTTACCGCGTCTTTTCGCGGTTAGCGGAGTGTGGCTCGACGACTGAACCGCGCCAGCGGGTCAGGAGCCGAAGGTGGCCCCGGAGCAGATTGTGTGAAAGGAAAGTGAGGCAAAGCCAGAGGAAGAGCAGCAGCAAGATGAAGGGTACCGGTCAGGTCAGGACTGAGATTCGCCCTGCTCTTTTCTGTACTGTACAACGCAGTACCAGGCCGAAGCCAGGAAAGCAAAAACGGTGATCAACCCGCGTAATTCGTCACCCGGCTCTTTCCCCTTCAGCATCAGCGTTATGATGATGCCGGCAACGATAATCCACGCAATGCCACTCCAGAGGCGCAGCTTATCCGCCACGACATTAATCAGAACAAAAGCAACGGCCAGGATAGCCCCCCACAGAGCCGGAACAGGCTGAAACGGAATAAAAAACAGGTTAATACCGGTTAAAAGCGTCACGGCTGCAAACATCAGAGACATACGCATAAAATTTCCTCCCTGGACACACTGACTATAAGAATCACTTCTGCTGCTCATCTCCGGGTTTATTATATTCGGGCGCATTTGCGCGCGGCAGCTGCTGACTGTTCAGTCTATGTACGCGGAGCCGTTCATGGAAATATTCGCGCAGGTGTTCAGGCTGTTCCCGTTCAACAAGTTCCGGCACGACGGGCTTGTTCATGCGCTCCTGCCAGGCAACAGCAGCAGCCACCTTATCGACGGCAACTTTATCCTGCTCCTCCTTTGAAAAAGAGGCGATATTCCACTTTGACATATGCTTTACCGGTCTGCTTTACAGGAAGATATCCCTGATAATACGCGAATTCCGGGGCAACAGCGACTGACAACGGAGAGGAGAGTGCGCGGCGCCGGAGGCGCGGCGACGTATATCTCCGGCAAGCGCAGCCTGCCCGGGTTTTCGCGCGGCCGGAAGCGGCAGAGGTTCCCCCCTGCCCTGTGATTTATCGTGCCTTTCCCCCCTGAAGAATGAAATGGCCGCCAATATAGACGGCGCACTGACAGGTCATGTATTCGCAGATTTCATCCATCACCTGCGCAGTGGTCAGTTCCCGCTGACCGGCATCGCGGCGGCGGGCATTAATCAGGGCTTTGTACTGTCGCAGGATATCGCGGCTTTGTGGTGCAAGTTTCATGTGCTTTCTCCTTAACCGGCGGGCTTCCCCGCCGGATAGTAATCAGTTGCTGAATACATAGCCTTCATGGAAGACATAGCCGCTGCTGAACAGATCCCGCGCATAAGCCTCATAATCGAAATAGACGCGCAGGGATTCAGGCACCTCGTTTAACAGGCCGTGATCCTCCACAAAGCCATAAGCAAAATCCTCCTCGCTTTCAGCCTCGCCACAATACGCCTCATCAAAGGCGTCATAGTCGCACTCGCCGGTATAGTCCGCCCAGGCCACAAACGCGGCAGCGCGTCCTTCGTCCTGCGCCTGCCGGAATGCCTCGATAAACGCCCACTTAACAGAGGATTCAGAGGCAAACTGAGACGGGATCCCTTCCCAGTCCTGAAACATAAACTCGGGGTCATCCTCGGCGGCATGCAACGCCCGGCAGGCGTCATAAAATTCGTCTTCGTCGTCGAAGTCGGTTAAATCAAACCATTTGCCAAAAATACTGCCGCCGTTGTACTGGTGATATGTGCCCACGTAGACGGCCGGAACGGTTACTGATGAAGTCATTTTTGTCTCCCTGCGGGGCGGTGTAACCGCCCCGGTCGTTAATCAGTCCAGCGCGGCGTAAATAGCACTGCATTCGGGGTGAAAGGTGATGTGATTCCAGAGCTGGGCATCACGCAGCATATAAAGGCGAGTCAGCGCCGGGTTACTGCTGTCATGATGGGCCGCCAGACGGCGATTAATCGCCAGGCTGGTCAGAATAATGCCCGCCGCGTCGGCGCTGACAGTGCGATCAAACCAGTTTTCGCTACTGACCAGATGTACCCGGCCACAATCCGGCATCATGTAGCCGCCCCCCTCCGGCAGGCGAATAAAATGCCAGAAGCCGCCCTCATAGCCGGGCATCCATTTTTTGGCCAGAGCGTACACCTGTAATTCCGCGAGCATGAAATCCGTGCCGAACAGGTACGGCATAAAAGACAGGCGGTCGGACTCCTCAACATTCAGGACCGGGCATGTATTCACATACTGCATGGATAAACCTCCGTAATCACATAGACTGCGGCACCGGGTTGTGCCGTGCCGACACGACAGCCCGGCGAAAAGCGGAAGATGCAGGGGCGACACCGGAGGCCGCAGCGCAGATATAGCGCGAAGCTGGTCTGGACGGTTTTCGAGCGAAACCTGAGCGAGAAAACGACGGGAAGAACGGCGAGCATCATAAAAAACCTGCGACCGGGCGAGGATGGCGGCGTCAGCGCACCCTTGCATCTGCAGCGGCCGGGCTAAAGTGAAGGCACGGCACTACCCGTCGCGATGCAGGAGGTTGAATACAGGGTTTCTCTCCCCCGTTTTTCGACCACCGGGAGAAAAGCGGAAGCAGATGTCGCAACGCGACAGACGCAGTAATAAGGCCACGGACCGGAGGGATGGGGCCGGGTGAAGCGGAGCCGGCGGCAACGGCAAGCCGGCGACTGCCTTATCCGGGGATGGCGGCGCCAGCGAACTCCAGCCTCTGCGGCTGTCGGGCTAAAGTGAAGGCACGGCACAGCCAGCACACGGCACGGCGATAACAGAGGGTTGTGTTCACCCAAAAGGCCCGGAAACCG
This sequence comes from Klebsiella sp. 2019SCSN059, assembly GCF_021739525.1. NCBI lineage: Bacteria > Pseudomonadati > Pseudomonadota > Gammaproteobacteria > Enterobacterales > Enterobacteriaceae > Klebsiella > Klebsiella sp. 2019SCSN059. Next base: position 16,580 of record NZ_JAKKOM010000051.1, read on the forward strand.
GGCCGGGTGGACGCGGAGCCGGCACGGCGACATCCTTATCGCACCACACCTCCTGTGCCGGCAGGCTGACAAGGGAGGGTCCCCCTCCCCTGACGCTCCGGGCTGTCACTCCTGAGTTCTGCTGGCGCGGGCCTCTCTCACCATTTCCCTTAAAACCCGGCGATCAAACCAGCGCCGGACCGGAGTGTCCGTAAAACGCAGCTGATCAGCGATAACCCCTGCGCTCCTGATAGTTTCCTCCCGCTCGTTAACCAGGGTGAGCAGGACCGGGCAGAATCGCGCATCGCGAATAAGAATGGCATCGAGGACCTGATCCAGCCTGTCGGTTTCGTCTTCGTCCAGGCAGTTATCATGATCATACTCAACGGCCAGCAAGCGCCAGTCACCGATCCGCCTGTCCATCAGACGGGGATTGACGGACGGCGTAAGCGCGGCGGCGATGCGCTTCGTATCCCGGTGGACGATTTCCGATATCTGCGTGAGGGAGGCTTTCAGGAAGGCCAGCAGATCGTCACATTCCGCCGCTGTCAGCCACTCCTGAGCGTAAGGCAGGCGGATAACCTGACAGTCAGCCAGCCGCTCCGGATGCGGATATGCCTGCACCGGAAAGAGATGCAGACGAGCCGGGGTTCCCGCCAGCCGCCGGGCGCTGGCGAGCAACAACGCTGCCCGGCCATACGTCAGCGGCTGACAAAGCTGTTCCGTAAGCGTGAGGATTTCCACGCCACTGAGAGAGCCGCAGGCGGCAAGCCAGCCGGGTACGGTTTCGGGGGCGACGGGCGCCATATCAACAGTGTCGGGCCAGCCAGCCTGGCGCAGCATCCGGTCGCCGTGACGCAGAATAAGCGTGTTAAGGGTTTCTTTTTTCATCATTATCGTCTCTGTCCGGGTTATATCACCCCGCCGCGTGGCGGGGCGATCTGCTGTCAGCTTTTCAGTAATGCCCGCACTTTTGCTGTATCCGCCAGGCGGCGCATTACGCTTTCCGGCACCGGGAGATTGCGATCCCGTGCGGTCCATTCCCTGTCCCACAATGCCTGTTCGGCGGTAATCAGCAGGGTTTCAAGCAGGTCAACCGGCACAGTCACCCTCTGCCCGTTCTCTTTCACCTGGTCTATCAGTGCCATCACCAGGCCGGCTGACACGCCCGACTCAAGCCGTTGTTCTTCCGGTATAGTGTCCATGCGTTCCAGTACTGCCCTTACGTCATGTTCTGAAAAGGAATATTCCATCCCGTCAGCCAGTGCTTCAATATCCGCCGGGGTCCAGATAATCAGGTTCAGCGGGGTTTCTGCGGGATATTGCTCATTCAGCATCCTGCAAAGATCTTCACGGGTTCCGTACATGTTCTCTCCTCAATCCAGAAAGCTTTCATCGAGCATCAGTGCAATATTGAACGCCTCATCCATCAGGACGCTGAGACGTCGCAGACTGATACCGGCAAGCCGTTCCGCCAGTCCGTCGTACCGGTAGTGGTACGTGTCTTCCAGCACTTTCAGGGTGGTTTTCAGGTCGCAAAGATTGTTCGCCAGCCCGGCCATATCGCGGCGCAGGGCTTCGTGTCCGTCGTAATTCATTACGCGGCCTCCGGAAGCCATTCATCGTTCGCCGCCGGGGTATTTACGGCCCGGTGCATGGCGGCCAGTCGTTCGGTTCCGGCCCGGTGGTACTGCGCCAGCATTTCGATGCCGATATAGCGGCGTCCGGCACGGTATGCAGCGACGCAGGTCGAACCGCTTCCGGCAAACGGGTCGAGAACAATCGCGCCCGGAGCGCTGAATGACTCAATCAGCGGCTGTAGCGCCTCCACTGGTTTCTGCGTCGGATGCAGGGTATTACCGGTATACGGGAAGGGCAGCACATCCGGCAGCGGTTTAAGGGGCGGCACGGGGCGGCCTTTGGCAAGGACATAAGCCCCTTCATGGCAGTAGTCCACAAATCCGCGTCGGGCCCTGGCGTTACGACGGTTGGAGGCATAGTTTTTGGTGAACACAAGCTGGCCCACGGCATAGAATCCTGCCGCCTTCCACGCGGCCATAAAGCGGTCCACACGGTTCCAGCCGTAGAAGCTCACCATCAGCGCGTCTTTTTTAAGGACGCGGTACATCTCCAGCGTGGCCGGTTGCAGCCATTCGTCCGTCACATCCCCGGCAATCTGTCTGCCCTGACGGTCCTTAAAACCGACGAGGTAAGGCGGATCGGTCACAATAAGGTCCACGGCACGGTCGGGGAATCCGCGCATCACATCAATACAGTTCCCGAGAATGAATCTGGACATGGCAGCACTCCTGTAGTCTGAGGGGGCAGGAGGCATCACCGCGATACCGTTCCCTGCCGCACGCTGCCTGTTCATCGCGTCCGGTCACGGGTCAGGCCGACCGTGGAATACCGCAGCCGTCCGTCTTTTGGACGGCAAGGATATGCCGCGAAAGCGGCTTGAAGGGTGTTCCTTAAAAGGGCGAGGGACTGGCGTACACTCTCAACGACGCCGGGCCGGAGCGGAAAAACCGCCCGTCCCGTACCAGACCGGACGCGAGACACTGGCAGCGGGCGGCAGGCTTGCGTTAACTCCAGGCGAACGGGGAATTACCGGCATACCTGTCCACAAATCCGGGGCTTAAGATTGTGGATAACCTGAAGGCAAACGACGGAGAAGCGCGGGAGAACAGACGCCACCACGCCTGTTCTTTTTTTGAACAACCGGAAAGTTTATATCAGCGGTTCAGGGATTTATCCCCGGCCAGTGACAGGCCAATATAGACGCCCGCCCCCCAGATGACCTGCGACAAAATGAAAACCCACTGCGGAACGTCGAAAACCAGAAGCGGAAGCAGACATACCGTCACAATGCCAATCAGCCGGCTGCCAAATTTTCTGCGCACCGGTTCACTGCTGTCGACGGGAATGCGGGCGAGACGGAGAACATTTCTGAATCCTGGTGACATGAGAACCTCCCTGGGGATGTCAGTCATTTGAAATCGGTATAGTAGTGGATGTGATTCGTACTGTTAGTCACCGAATGCACGCCGCATATTTTTCTTTATTTCCCGGGTATCCGCCCCGGACACCGGCGCGGCAGATGCTGCCGGCGTATCCGGTACTGCAGCTGCAGCCCTGTTCACGTCAGCGGTGCCGGCCATCTGCTGAACCAGAGCCTGCAGCTCACTGACCGAGGTGGGCGGTACCGGCATACTGGCCAGCAGGCGCGGCAGTTCAGGCGCCGTCGTGTGGAGGGCAAGACCGGTGATAATCAGGTTTCTCAGCAGATCCCCACGCAGACGGGATGACGCTTCCGTCAGCACACTTTCCACCCGTTCCCCACTCCGGCCATTCTGAAGCGTCAGGGTGTAACGCCGGCGCTGGTATTCTGTCTCCGGTGACACGGGCAGAGCTGCCTCACCATTTTCGGGCTCATCCGGAAGGCCGGTGAGTGAGGACCAGGTTCCGGAGACCAGGGCCATCACGGCGCAAAGGCGGACAGCGCTCAGTTGCCCGGCAAAGAACACCGGGATCAGCGCCGGTAAACGGGCATCCACCTGGTATACCACCGCCCCGGCGGTGGCGGCGGTACGGATGAACTCACCGCGCAGGGGCTGTGAGATGGTGCTGATGGTTGCCATTGCCGCGATGTCGGTGCGATCGTCGCTGTGCAGATAGAAAGAATACTGGCCGTCCGGCACGTTTAGTCCTCTTTATTGTAAAGGGCAATCTCCCTGGCCAGCGCCATCTGCGGATCGCCTATAACCTCGATACGGTCAGGAGCCAGAGGCCAGGCCTGACGGATAGCTTCTTCTATGAGGGAAGCCCCTCCCCCGACCAGGAATACCCGGTTAACGTTCCTGAAGGCCGTCAGCTCACTGGTGACACGCGCCCCCAGGGAAGTGATCGCCTCTGTTATTTTGTTCCGAACCTCGTCGATTTTACCGGCATCGTTGATCACACGCTGCAGATACTGACGATCATTGCGGTTGCGGATGATAGTGTCAGCGATGAGGGCGCTGGTTTCGCTGTCTGCCGCACGCAGCGCGCCTGCAGCTGCGCGGGTGACCTGTGACACGCCGACAGACGGATTACCGTGCACCGCACTGATATCATCAAACTGGCCGACAATCACACCGGCATCGAGCGTGGTACCACCGAGATCGATAATCAGGGTGGTCTCAGCGGGGCCGGGTTTCAGCTCCGCGAGACGGGAGAACGCTGCCGGTAGTGATTCCGGCATCACCTTCACGTCCGTTACGGTAAATGCCCTGCCCTTATTCAGAACCAGCTCACGCATCAGGTTTTCCCGTTTGCGTCGTATGTTCTCCTCGTTCCGCTGGCAGTCCCCGTCGTAATACTCACTCAGGGGCAGCGTCACGGTCAGGCTCACCGGCTGCGGCTCCAGTCCGCTGTTCAGCAGCGCATGATGCACGGCCAGCAGGTTGAGATCACCGTACTGATATTCCACGTTTGTTGTCGGGATGGCATCCCGACTGACGCTGTCCCAGGTGTATTTCAGCGTCCCCACCTGATAGTTGAACGTTGCCGCACTGAATTCCGCCACTTTCCAGCCATGCCGGAAGGAGTTCGCAGAAACCCGGGTCTGAAGCTCATCGCCTTCAAACCATGCCAGCTTAACATTAGTTGAACCATCATCGCAGTAAATATTCATCAATATGCTCCGTTAGTTAAACTCAATTTGATACCAATTATAAGAGCAAAATGAAAAAAACAAAGTAACATTTCTCAATATGAGCAATATAAAAATATCAAAATGATTAATATAAGCATTTTGAACACCTTTATTTACTCAAAATGTTCTTAAGGCATGCGATCTGGATTATCGTCACGCTGTTAAATATGTCGCGGTAGGGATACCCGTTACCGGATACCCCCCGCACAGATCCCGGCGTGCGCGATTTACGCACCGGGCTCCT
>NZ_JAKKOM010000052.1:0-20929 GCF_021739525.1 Klebsiella sp. 2019SCSN059
CTAAAATCACCAATGGTAAGTAGCTTTAATGGCAGCTCAACCTTTTTTTGCACGCCGCCGGTGTGGAGAGATAATTTAAGATTAATGCGAGCCTTAGGCACTTCATTCTGGAACGTATCAGTCACTTCTGTCTCTTCCCTTAGTTAATTATCATACACATCTTCGCTTGACACTTAATTAAGTGTAATAATAAAACAGCGCTCAACAAAACAGCAAGCCGCCTGCAATGAGTAAAACTACAGAACAAATACAGCAATAATTCATATCAACAATGAATGATTAACGCGTCAAATATAAAAAAACGAAAATTCATAAAGTATTAAAAACTACACGTTATCAAAACATCACATGACCCATTTTAATAAATTGCATAAATTTGCTTTAAGTCAATATTGCCATATTACAAGCATCAATATTAATAACTTTATTGATATTGCAGCATGAATAGTTATAGCAAAAGATGTACTGCACATGTTTGACCTGATACTCAGCACAAAACATCTTGCTTTTACATTTCTACGGCCACCTACATGCAGTGGCGATGTGACAATATTATCTGTTACAGATGATTAAGTTACATGACTCGCATTTATTCGTACAATGCCTTTTGGGTGACTCGGTCACAAGCCGCTATCCCGATGCAACACTCTCTGGACAACAAAGGAGCCAGGCGTTGATATGAAACAGATCACCCTTAGCGATATGCAGCAGCAGAGCGAAGCGGCGGCCAGTTCCCCGCGCTTACGTGCCCATCGCAATTTTCACCCTGAGCTGAGCGACCCGGTGCAGCGTCTGGCTATCGCTATGGAACCCGGCACCTATATCCGCCCGCACCGGCACCGACATACCTTTGAACTTTTGCTGCCGCTGAAAGGTCGCTTTGTGGTGCTAAATTTTGATGATCATGGCGCGATCACTAACCGGGTGGTGCTGGGTGAAACCTGCATGGCGCTGGAAATGGAGCCTGGCACCTGGCATACGGTGCTCTCACTCGACGCTGGTGGAATGGTATTTGAAGTCAAACAAGGCGCTTATCAACCGCTTGCTGAAATCGACACTATGGACTGGGCGCCAGCAGAAGGTCAGCCGGGTACCGCGGAGATGATGGCCTGGTATGCCATCGCGCAGCCAGGAGATCGCTATCCCTCTGTAACCCGGTAAGCTTGGCCGCCGCAAACGGATGCCGCGAGCATCCGTTTGCGTTATCCCTGTCGTCCAGGCATTGATTTCAAGAACCACATTCTCTTCATGATGCGTTCCCTCTCGTCGAGGTCGTTAATAAAAAAAAGTGTTGTATTCAGGCGCTAAGCAAACTATTTTTCTCGAGCGAAATAAATGATAGGATTACACCATCAAGTGAATGGCTGACGTAACCATAAGAATAATCATCTTATTGATATAATATTCTCAACATGAATGAATTTCATCAATCAGACCAGCGACGTTAACAAAAAAAAGCACATGACCATCAGATTTTCATTGCTAATACTGATCGCTATTTTTCTGCAATAAACAATCCTTATGAATATAACAGAACGGAATATCTGGAAATTAAATAATTTACCGCCAATGGAGTATTGTTCCCTTTCCCGGGCGCAAAAATTATTAAACTGTGAAATTGAAGACATTCTTCACTGGCATGATATCGGTGCGATCAATCTATGCCTGAAGCTTAACCCGACGCGGGGAACACTAAAACTCGCCGTCCTTGCTCATCAGGAAAAAGAGGTAACCAACACATTTAATCCACTCAATTCATCTGAGACGGTGGAAACTTACTGGTCGCCACACTCCCATATCCATAGCATTTTGCGGATTGATGGCGATATTCCCGTCATGGAAACCCAGAGCGGGAATACCGTCACGCAGTTCAACGTCAAGGTCACAGCTTCAGGACTCTGGCATCCGCACAGCCGGAATTTAATGGCGTTGCTGGAGGCGCCTAACGATATTCATCGTGAAAACAGGTTCAGCATGATGCTGCCTGAGAAACCGTTTGTTTATTGTCACTTCATTCCGCAGGAAGCCGAAAACCCCATCCTGTCATTGAATCGGCTCTATATTACCAGTCAGGCAATTGAGAAAATATTTGCCCATAGCATTAGCGCCCGACCGATGGATGTCACAAAAAATCCGCTACGGCAACAAACCGGTTATATCCATCAGGAATTAACCTCACTTCCGCAAAGTGAGGTACTGCTGGAATTTATCCACGATCTTATTCTGTCCCATAGTTTATTTAATGTGAAATTGCAGACAATGGCTGAGCCAGACAAGACCCAGCTCTTTCATCACGTGCTGGAAAGGCTTAAGGAGGAAGTCATGCTTAGAGAGAATGCCCTGCCCGACGAGGCCGACACCAGCAACGCAGCCCACCGTTAATCCTGGCTCGCCGCCGAGCGACGCACGCCTTCAGGCAGGAGGCAGGCGGTTTTCCTGCTCAAGCGTTAGCGCAATCTCCCGCGCCAGGGCGATAAATTCGCGTGCCGCGGCGCTCTGCCACGCATCCCTGCGCTGGAGCAAACAGGCCGTTCGCTGCAGCAGCGCGGGTTCCAGCTCAATCGCCACCACATCATCATACTGCCCGGCGATCGCCGCCGGCAGCAGTGTCGCAAGGGGCGTTCGCCGAATGACCGACAGAACGGCGCCGATAGAGTTGGCCTCCATCTGCACGTCAGGTTCGAGCCGATGACGACGACAATAACGATCGATCTGCTCCCGGGTGGCAAACTCGCTGCTCAGTAAAATCAGCGGCTGCGCGTCGAGCGCCTGCAGCCTGAGCGCGTTCTCTCTGGCCAGAGGATGCGTGCGGCTCACCACCAGCGCGAGGGTTTCCGTCAGCAGCGGCTGAACGACAATATCCGGGGAACGACTGTCGTCAAAGGCGATGCCGACATCCAGTTCATCCTGCAGCAACATCATTTCCATGCGCTCCTGGTTCATCTCCTGGATCAGCAATTTCACGCCGGGGTAGCGTCGATAGTAGTTTTCCACCAGCGGTCCCAGCATATAGGTGGTGAAGGTCGGCGTCATGGCAATGCGGAGTTTGCCGCGCTGCAGATCCTCAGCGTCATGCAGAGCGCGCCGCCCCTCCTCAAGATCGCGTAACGCCCGGCGGGCATACTCCAGCCAGATCTCTCCGGCATCGGTTAACCGGATATAACGGCCAGAGCGGTCGAAAAGCTGAACCTCCAGCATGGCTTCCAGCTGGCGGATCTGCTGTGACAGCGCCGGCTGGGAGACGTGCAGCGCCGCGGCGGCGCGGGTAAAGCCACGGTGTTCTGCCACAGCGATAAAGTAGGAAAGATGGCGCAGGAGCATCCGCTTACCTATAAGTAATTCAACTAGGGTTCATCATAAATAAGTCTTTTAACTTATGAAACAAGTTACGTACCCTCTACGCACGACCCGTTGCCTCTTTTACCTTGAACATCATCTTATGCAGGAGTGACTATGTCCGCTCACGATCGCTATCTCCAGCGCGCCTTAGCGCTGGCAAAACACAACACAACCCACGGCGGTCGCCCCTTTGGCGCCGTGATGGTGCGCCATAACGAGGTTGTCGCCGAAGCCGTCAACACCTTTCATCTGAGCGGCGACCCAACGGCGCATGCCGAACTGAATGCCGTTCGCGATATTGCCGCCAGGCTGGGAAGCGAAGTTCTGCGCGAATGCGTTATTTACGCCAGCGGACAGCCTTGTCCGATGTGTCTTAGCGCACTCTATTTAACCGGCGTGCGGGAAGTATTTTTCGCCAACAGCAATCAGGACGGAGAGCCTTTTCAGCTATCTACCGCCGCGATTTATCAGCAGTTGCAGCAGCCGCTGGCGCAGCAGACGTTGCCGATCCATCATCGCCCCCAGCCGGAGGGGCTGGCAGTTTATCAGCGGTGGGCGGAACAGCAGCCATGAAAGCCGTGTTGCGACAGAATCTGACGCTGGGGATCCTGGTGCTGATCGGCATAAATATGCGGCCGCTGCTCACCTCCATCGGCCCTTTGCTTCCGGAGATCCGCGCCGCCAGCGGGATGAGCTATACCCTGGCCGCGCTACTGACCGCCCTGCCGGTGGTAGCGATGGGCGTGCTGGCGCTGGCCGGCGGCTGGGTCGATCGTCATGTCGGTCAAAACCGTAGCATTGCGCTAAGCCTGCTGATTATCGCGGCGGGCGCCCTGTTGCGGGAAATCGCCCCGAATAGCGGCCTACTGCTCACCAGCGCCCTGGCCGGAGGCGTTGGCATCGGCATCATCCAGGCTGCCATCCCGGCGGTGATTAAGCGCTTATTCGCCCGACGGACGCCGCTGGTAATGGGGCTATGGTCAGCTGCGCTAATGGGCGGTGGCGGGTTAGGCGCCGCGTTAACGCCGTGGCTGGCGTCGCACAGCACAGCCTGGCGGGATGCGCTGGCCTGGTGGGCGCTCCCCGCCCTCCTCGCCCTGCTCAGCTGGCTGGCGATTTGCCGGCACCTGCCCCGTGCTCCGCATCAGACCAGCGCCGCCCCCCGGGTAGCGATTATTGGCCAGCGCCGCGCCTGGACGCTGGGGCTCTATTTCGGACTGATCAATGCTGGCTACGCCAGTCTGATCGCCTGGCTGCCGCCCTATTATATGCAGCTTGGCGACAGCGCCCAGTACAGCGGCTCGCTGCTGGCGTTGCTGACGGTTGGGCAAACCGCGGGCGCGCTGCTGCTGCCGGCGCTGGCTCGCCAGGATGACCGGCGCCAGCTTCTGCTGTGTGCTCTGGCGCTCCAGCTGATTGGCTTCTGCGGCTTCATCTGGCTGCCGCAGCACTTCTCCGCGCTCTGGGCTCTCGCCTGCGGCGTCGGTCTGGGCGGCGCGTTTCCCCTGTGCCTGGTGCTGGCCCTCGATCATGCCGGACAACCGACGGTGGCCGGCCGGCTGGTAGCCTTTATGCAGGGTATCGGATTTATTATCGCCGGCCTGTCGCCCTGGCTTTCCGGCCTGCTGCGTAGCCTGAGCGGGAACTACACCCTTGACTGGTCCTGGCATGCGCTCTGTGTCCTGTTACTCATGGCGATCACGCTGCGCTTTATCCCGGCACACTACCCTGCCGAGTGGCGACAGCGCGCCTCTGATCTGCATTAAACCGGTGGCGCGTGGCAACGTGGATGCCGCGCGCCAAGCCTGACTAGCTCCGCTAATCGCCCTGACGAGAAACCCGTTTTCGCAGCGTCGCTGGCGCTAAATTTATTACCGAGCGAAATTAATGTGTCGCCGAATCACGACACTCGTAAGTAACTAAAAATTAATAAAAAAATGCCTCTTGTTTCCCTGATTTTTTAGGCGTACATTAGCGCCATCTGGAGCACTTAACGCACAGAATTGCGAGCTGCCGCAGGGTGAGATTTCACCAGCGACAGCCCTTGAAAAACAGAACAATTAATTCATTTGAACGTCGCATAAGCGCGTGGAGTGATGAGTCGTGAAATACTTCTTTATGGGCCTCTCTTTTATGGTCATCGTTTGGGCCGGTACTTTTGCCCTGATGATCTAGACTGCAGCGGTGTCAAAAAAAACGGGAGCCCAGAGGCTCCCGTTTTTGTTATAGCGTATTCGCCGAAGCGCTAGCTCGCGGCGGGCAGCAAGCCATCCGCGCGGAACATCGCCTTAATGCCGCGGATCGCCTGACGCGTCCGGTCCCGGTTCTCGATCAGCGCGAAGCGGACATGGGTATCGCCATAATCGCCAAAGCCAATCCCCGGAGAAACGCAAACCTTCGCTTCGTTAAGCAGCTTTTTCGCAAACTCCAGCGAGCCCATGTCGGCATAAGGTTCCGGAATTTTCGCCCAGACGTACATGGACGCTTTCGGACACTCCACCATCCAGCCGGCCTCATGGAGCCCTTTCACCAGCACATCGCGGCGGCGCTTATACTGTTCAGCGATATCCCGCACGCATTGCTGATCGCCCTCCAGGGCAGCGATCGCCGCCACCTGCAGCGGCGTAAACGTGCCGTAGTCATGGTAGCTTTTGATGCGGGCAAGGGCGTTCACCAGGGTCTTATTACCGACCATAAAGCCAATGCGCCAGCCGGCCATGTTATAGCTTTTCGACAGGGTAAAGAACTCGACGGCGACATCGCGTGCGCCGGGCACCTGCATGATGGAGGGCGCTTTCCAGCCGTCATACACGATATCGGCATAGGCCAGATCGTGGACGACCAGGATGTCATACTGCTTCGCCAGGGCGACAACCTTTTCAAAGAAATCCAGCTCGACGCACTGCGCGGTCGGATTCGAGGGAAAGCCAAGGATCATCATCTTCGGCTTCGGATAGCTCTCGCGGATGGCGCGTTCCAGTTCGTTAAAGAAATCCACCCCTTCCACCAGCGGCACCGAGCGCACCTGCGCCCCGGCAATCACCGCGCCGTAGATATGGATCGGGTAGCTGGGGTTCGGCACCAGCACGGTGTCGCCATGATCCAGCGTCGCCAGCATCAGGTGCGCCAGCCCCTCTTTCGAACCAATGGTGACGATCGCTTCCGATTCCGGATCGATATCGACGTTATAGCGTTCTTCATACCAGCGCGAAATAGCGCGACGCAGGCGTGGGATCCCCCGCGAGGTAGAGTAACCATGGGTGTCAGGCCGCTGGGCGACGGTGCAGAGTTTTTCCACGATATGCGGCGGCGTCGCGCCATCGGGATTGCCCATACTGAAATCAATAATATCTTCGCCGCGCCGGCGCGCAGCCATTTTCAGTTCGGCAGTAATATTAAAAACGTACGGAGGGAGACGATCGATACGCGTAAAACGGCGTTCAGGACTGGATTCAGCCATAGGTTCCTCTGATTAACGTTAGCGCCCGGACCGTCCGAGCGACGCTGCCGCTGTTGCGGCTCGTTTAGAAAATAACCTGAAAAAAATCACGTTGTCGAGTGCCCTGACGAAAAATAATCACTGGCGTTAAAAACGGGTATCGTCTGCGCTAAATACGGCAGTACGCTGCGGGATGAATACCGTTTTGTCTGCAAGTGGTAACATATTGATATCTTTTCTATCACGGGTATTTATCGTTTCTTCTGGCGTCTGGCGGTACATCGCCTCCCCACCCCTCAATCCCCTTTTAAAAGTGCGCCTTTTCCTCATTATTTTTCTGCGGCTGGTCTTCTGTCGTCAGGTTTTTTATCATGTCCTTTTCTGGCCACTGACGCGGCGCACCCATGCACGAAATCTTTACTATGATGCTGGCGGTCTATGATCGTGCGGCCCTGATGCTTATTTGCCTGTTTTTTCTCATTCGCCTGCGCCTGTTCCGCGAACTGTTGCATAAGTCGGCGCATACGCCGAAAGAGCTGCTGGCTGTCACCGCCATTTTCTCGCTGTTCGCGCTCTTCAGTACCTGGTCCGGTGTGCCGGTGGAAGGATCGCTGGTAAACGTGCGCATCATCGCCGTGATGTCCGGCGGGATCCTGTTTGGTCCCTGGGTGGGGGCCATTGTCGGGGTGATTGCCGGTGTGCACCGCTATCTGATTGATATTGACGGCGTGACCGCCGTGCCCTGCTTTATCACCAGTATCATCGCCGGCCTGCTGTCGGGGTTGATTAACCGCAAAGTGGCCCGCGATCAACGCTGGAAAATCGGCATTCTGGCCGGAATGGTCTGCGAGACTCTGACCATGATCCTGGTGGTGATCTGGGCCCCTTCCCTCAGCCTCGGCGTGGATATTGTTTCGAAAATTGGTATCCCGATGATCCTCGGCAGCGTCTGCATCGGTTTTATCGTGCTGCTGGTGCAGAGCGTGGAAGGGGAAAAGGAGGCCAGCGCCGCGCGGCAGGCGAAACTGGCGCTCGACATTGCCAACAAAACCCTGCCGCTGTTCCGTCAGGTCAACAGCGATTCTCTGCGCCAGGTTTGCGACATTATCCGCCGCGACATTACCGCCGACGCGGTGGCGATCACCAATACGGAACACGTGCTGGCCTACGTGGGCGTCGGTGAAGCCAACTATCAACATCATAACGATGTCATCAGTCCCACCACCCGACAGGCCATCCGTTATGGAAAAATCATTATTAAAAACAATGATGAAGCCCACCGTACGCCGGAGATCCACTCCTTGATGGTCATTCCGCTGTGGGAAAAAGGGGTGGTCACCGGTACGCTAAAAATCTATTACTGCCACGCCCATCGCATCACCTCGACGCTGCAGGAGATGGCGATAGGCCTGTCACAAATCATCTCCACCCAGCTGGAGGTTTCCCGCGCCGAACAGCTACGGGAGATGGCCAACAAAGCGGAGCTGCGCGCTCTGCAAAGCAAGATTAACCCGCACTTTTTATTCAATGCCCTGAACGCGATCTCCTCCTCGATTCGCCTTAATCCGGACACCGCGCGCCAGCTCATTTTTAATCTGTCGCGCTATCTGCGCTATAACATCGAATTAAAAGACGATGAGCAGATTGATATCAAACGAGAGCTGTATCAGATCAAAGATTACATCGCCATTGAACAGGCGCGATTCGGCGACAAACTGACGGTTATCTATGATATTGACGACGACGTCAGCTGCGTGATCCCAAGCCTGCTTATCCAGCCTCTGGTGGAAAATGCCATTGTGCACGGCATTCAGCCGTGTAAAGGGAAAGGCGTGGTGACGATCGGCGTCAATGAGTGCGGTAATCGGGTTCGCATCAGCGTTCGCGACACCGGCAACGGCATCGATCCCGCCGTGGTCGCCCGCGTGGAAGCCGATGAAATGCCGGGTAACAAAATCGGCCTGCTCAACGTTCATCATCGGGTGAAACTTCTCTATGGCGAGGGGCTGCATATCCGCACCCTGACGCCAGGAACGGAGATCGCTTTTTATGTCCCCAATCACTCTACGCCGCAGGCGCTGACGGAGTCTCTGTTGTCATGAGCGGAGAAAAGATGAAAGTTATCATTGTGGAGGATGAGTTTCTGGCCCAACAGGAACTCTCCTGGCTTATCAACACCCACAGCCAGATGGAGATCGTCGGCAGCTTTGACGACGGACTGGACGTGCTGAAATTTCTCCAGCACAACAAGGTCGACGCCATCTTTCTCGATATCAATATTCCATCGCTGGACGGCGTTCTGCTGGCGCAGAACATCAGCCAGTTCGCCCATAAGCCTTTTATCGTCTTTATCACCGCGTGGAAAGAACACGCCGTGGAAGCCTTTGAGCTGGAGGCGTTTGACTACATTCTGAAGCCCTACCAGGAGTCGCGCATCATCAATATGCTGCAGAAGCTGACCGCCGCCTGGCAGCAGCAAAATAACGCCGCTTCCGGGTTAACCAGCGTGGCGCCTCGGGAAAACGACACCATCAATCTGATAAAAGATGAGCGGATCATCGTCACCAGCATTCATGATATCTATTATGCCGAGGCGCACGAGAAGATGACCTTCGTCTACACTCGCCGGGAGTCATTCGTCATGCCGATGAACATTACCGAATTCTGCAGCAAACTGCCCACCGCACATTTCTTTCGCTGTCACCGCTCGTACTGTGTGAATCTCAGCAAAATTCGGGAAATTGAGCCGTGGTTTAACAATACCTATGTGCTACGCCTGCGCGACCTGGAGTTTCAGGTTCCGGTCAGTCGCAGTAAAGTGAAAGAGTTTCGCCAGCTGATGAATCTGTAGACGGCGGGGCTCCCCGCCTGGCCGGGCTACGACAGTAGCCCGGGAGGAATGCGCTTACAGCACTTGACCCAGCGTCTGACGCAGATGCGCGCCGGAGCCCAGCAGGCCTGGGTTGTCATGCACGATCAGGTAAACCGGGATATCCTGGACATAGGCTTTAAAACGACCTTTGTCCTCAAAACCGCCGCGGAAGCCGGAGGCTTTAAAGAACTCCAGGAAGCGCGGCACGATGCCGCCAGCGATATAGACGCCGCCAAACGTCCCCAGGGTCAGCGCCAGGTTTCCACCGAAGCGCCCCATAATGACGCAGAACAGCGACAGCGCCCGGCGACAGTCGGTGCAGCTATCCGCCAGCGCCCGCTCGGTGACCTCACGCGGCTGCAGGTTCTCCGGCAGTCGACCATCCGATTTGACTATCGCGCGATAAAGGTTGACCAGACCAGGACCGGAGAGGACGCGTTCTGCGGAGACATGCCCTAGCTCAGCGCGCAGCTCTTCCAGAATAATGCCCTCTTCTTCGCTGTTCGGCGCAAAATCGACATGGCCGCCTTCGCCCGGCAGGCTGACCCAGCGCTTATCAACGTGTACCAGATGGGCTACGCCCAGCCCGGTTCCGGCGCCATAAACGGCGATCGGTTTGCCGGCTACCGGCGCGCTGCCGCCGAACTGAATCAGGTGCTCGGCTTTCAGCATCGGGATGGCCATTGAAACGGCGGTGAAATCGTTGATAATCTCCAGGTGCGCAAAGCCAAGGTTGCGCTTCATCTCGGCGATGGAGAAGGCCCAGGTATGGTTGGTCATCGCCACCCAGTCGCCGGTGATCGGGCAGGCGATAGCGATACAGCCTTCGCTGACCGTCACCTGATGCTCCTCGAGATAGACGCGTACCACCGCCTCCAGACTGGGGTAATCGAGCCCGGAATAGGTCTTTGCACGAGAGATCTCTCCGCTCGCCAGATCACACAGCGCCAGGCGGGCGTTGGTCCCCCCGACATCTCCTACTAAAGCAAATTTTGTCATTCCGTTACGGCTCCGCTAAAGTCAAAATAAATCTTTTGGCACACTGTAAATTCATGGCGGCTTAACAACAACGTCCAACTCGCGGACGCCCCTTGTTTAGCGACACAGGTCACATTTAGTTTGTAATCAATGCAAAGTAGCCTATTAACGAGGCCACGGGTATCAGACGCCGCCTTAACTTTATCGTTTCAGCACCATTTGCATCGACGGTCCCCGCCGACAAAGGCAAAGTAGTGCTCCTGAACTTTAACAAGGACATTTTCATGCTCCATCCTCGCGCCAGAACAATGCTGATCCTGTCGGTGCCGGCTATCCTGATTGGCATCGCCTCCAGTCTGATCCTGATCGGCGCGATGAAGATTGCTGCGTTGCTGCAGCGCATCCTGTGGAGCAATCTGCCAGTGCAGTTTGGAGTAAGCGCCGAGAACCCGCTGTGGATCATCGCCATTCTCACGGCGACGGGGATCGCGGTGGGCCTGGTCGTCCGTTACAGCCCGGGGCATGCCGGGCCGGACCCGGCGACCGAGTCGTTAATCGGCGCGCCCATTGCCACCGGCGCGCTGCCCGGGCTGCTGGCGGCGCTGATCCTTGGCCTCGCCGGCGGCGTCAGCCTCGGCCCGGAGCATCCGATTATGGTGGTGAATATTGCGCTGGCCGTCGCCGTCGGCTCCCGACTGTTCCCGCGGGTCAGCTCTCTTGACTGGACCATTCTCGCGGCCTCAGGCACCATCGGCGCCCTCTTCGGCACCCCGGTGGCCGCCGCGCTGATTTTTTCGCAAACCCTCAACAGCAGCAACGAGTCGCCGCTATGGGATCGTCTGTTTGCCCCGATGCTTGCCGCCGCCGCGGGCGCGCTGACGACCGGGCTGTTTTTCCACCCCCACTTCACGCTGCCGCTCCCACACTATAGCCAGATGCACTTCGTCGATATTATCAGCGGCATGATCGTCGCCCTGATCGCTATCGCCGTCGGTATGGTCGCCGTCTGGTGTCTGCCGCGCCTGCACACGCTGATGCACCGCCTGAAAAACCCGATCCTGACGCTGGGCCTCGGCGGCTTGCTGTTAGGGATCCTCGGGACCATTGGCGGACATTTAACGTTGTTTAAGGGGCTGGATGAGATGCAGCAGCTGGCCTTCAGCCAGACGCTGACAGCCTCGGATTATCTGCTCATCGCGCTGGTTAAACTGGCTGCGCTGGTTCTCGCCTCGGCCTGCGGCTTTCGCGGCGGGCGGATTTTCCCCGCGGTCTTCGTCGGCGTGGCGCTGGGGCTGATGCTGCATGCCCACGTGGACGCCGTGCCGGCGGCGATCACCGTCTCCTGCGCGATCCTCGGCATGGTGCTGGTCGTCACCCGCGACGGCTGGCTGAGCCTGTTTATGGCCGCCGTGGTGGTGCCGGACACCACGCTGCTGCCGCTGCTGTGCATTGTGATGCTCCCGGCCTGGCTGCTGCTGGCCGGGAGGCCCTTGATGATTGCCAGACACCATACCGACTAAACGCGGCTGTTTCGTTCCTCCAGCGCCTGCGTCACCGCGCGCAGGAAATCGGGAATATCCATTTTCGGCAGCATCACTTCCACCAGGGTGAGCGTATCGGAGGTGATGCTCTCCGCCATCGCCTCTCGTAGCTCATCGGTGTGCGTAACCCGCCAGCAGCGCGAGGCAACGTCCGGGGCGAAGGCTTCCGGCAGGCGTAGCCAGTCCCACAGGGCAATGTCATTGTAGCGCTGCTCTGGGCCGTGAATCGCCCGTTCCACGGTATACCCTTCGTTATTCAGCAGCAGAATAAGCGGCTTTTGCTTATCGCGCAGCATAGAGCCCATCTCCTGAATCGTCAGCTGGGCGGCGCCATCGCCGACAATCAGCACCACCCGCCGCTCTGCCGCCGCGGTTTGCGCGCCATAGGCGGCCGGGAGGGTAAAACCAATCGAGCCCCACAGCGGCTGGACGATCAGCGACGCCTCTGACGGCAGCTTCAGCGCGGCAATGCCGAAGGCGGCCGTCCCCTGGTCGGCGAGAATAATATCGCCGGGACGCAGCGCCCCCTGCACCGTCGCCCAGAAATTTTTCTGCGTGAGTTCGCCGTCGGCCCCCTCCTCCACTTCCGGCGCCACGACCTGAGGCGCAGCCCACTCCGCCGCCAGCGGTGCGGAAAGGGTCATCAGCGCAGCCAGTGCCTGATCCATCGGCACGCCGCTGAACCAGTGATCGCCCACCCTGACCGCGAAGGGCTGGATCTCTATCGTCTTATCCCGCGCCAGATGCTGGGTGAATCCCGCGGTGATGGTGTCGGTGAAGCGCGTGCCGATGCAGATGATGGTGTCGGCGTTTTCGATGGCCTCCCGGGTCTGCGGCGCGCTGGCGATACCGCTGTAGGTGCCGACAAAACCTCTCTGCTGCTCATCGAACAGCCCCTTGCCCATTAGCATGGTGGCGTGGGCGACGGGGGTTTTCGCTACCCATTCCCGGAGCGTGTTTTGCAGGCCATAGCGTTGCGCGAGGAAGTCCGCCAGCAGGGAGATGCGTCGACTGCCCCGCAGCAGGCGGCTGGCATGCTCGCAGAATCCGGCGAGCTGGTTTTCATCCGCCGGAGCGGCCTCCACCAGCAAGCGCTGCGCTGGGGCAATCGCTGCCGCTCTGGCGACATCGGCCGGCAGCATCAGATAGCCAGGCCGATGATGCGTCAGCATATCGCGCAGAACACGGTCGATCTCATGGCAGGCGTTGCCGGCGGTCAGCAGCGCCTGGCTACAGGTGATCTGCTCGCTCATCCGCGCAAAATGGCGGAAATAGCCGTCGCCCAGGGTGTGATGCAGCAGTTCGCCGCGCTGCTGAGCGCCAGTGGAGGGCGCGCCGACGATATGTAATACCGGAATATGCTCCGCATAGCTGCCCGCCACGCCGTTCAGCGCGCTCAGTTCGCCGACGCCGTAGGTTGTAAGTAACGCACCGGCTCCCTTAATGCGTGCATAACCGTCAGCAGCATAGGCCGCATTGAGCTCGTTGGCGCAGCCGACCCACCCCAACGCATTATGCGCAATGACCCGGTCGAGAAACTGTAAGTTGTAATCTCCCGGCACGCCGAACAAGCGGTCAATACCGCAGTCGACGAGGCGATCCAGCAGATAATCCCCAATAGTGTAAGTCGGTTGCATATCCATTTTCCTCATTTTGGCGCAGGTGTAATTTGAGTATTGAATAAGCGATCCGCCTGTCCAGAAAGGGGGCGATAAAGGCAGTGTAAAGCAATAATTACGCCGAAAAAGCGATGTACTCCACGCAGAACATTGATTAGTGTAAACGTATACACATCCTGTTTTATCTGCGGAGGAAGAATGGTTTACCAGGCAAGTACCACGCGATATCAAACGATGGCCTATCGTCGCTGCGGCCGCAGCGGCCTTCAGCTGCCGGCAATTTCTCTCGGTCTGTGGCATAACTTTGGCGATGAAACGCGGGTGGAAACCAGCCGGCAGATGCTCCAGCACGCATTTGACCTCGGCATTACCCATTTCGACCTGGCCAACAACTATGGGCCGCCGCCGGGCTCGGCGGAAAGCAATTTTGGCCGCATCCTCAAAGAGGCGCTCCTGCCCTATCGCGATGAGTTGATCATCTCCACCAAGGCGGGCTACACCATGTGGGACGGCCCTTACGGCGACTGGGGTTCACGCAAATATCTGGTGGCCAGCCTTAACCAGAGCCTGCAGCGCATGGGGCTGGAATATGTCGATATTTTTTATCATCACCGCCCGGACCCGGAGACACCGCTGACGGAAACGATGCGCGCGCTTGATCACCTTGTCCGCCAGGGTAAAGCGCTGTACGTCGGCATCTCCAACTATCCGCTGGCCCAGGCGCGGGAGGCGGTGAAGATCCTTAACGATCTCGGCACCCCCTGCGTCATTCACCAGCCCCGCTACTCCATGTTTGAACGCGGCGTGGAAGAGGGGCTGCTGGATTTTTTGCAGACGGAAGGGGTGGGAAGTATAGCGTTTTCACCGCTGGCCGGCGGACAGCTCACCGACCGCTATCTCAACGGCATTCCGGCAGACTCACGTGCCGCCAGCAGCAGTCGTTTTCTGCAGCCGGAGCAGCTGACCAGCGCCAGATTAGAAAAAATTCGTCAGCTGAATACGCTGGCGGAAGCACGCGGGCAGAAGCTGTCGCAGATGGCGCTGGCCTGGGTGCTGCGTGAGGAGAAAGTCACCTCCGTGCTGATCGGCGCCAGCAAAACCGCCCAGCTGGATGACGCTGTCGGAATGCTGAAACATCGTCATTTCAGCGCCGAAGAGTGCGCCGCGATTGATGCCATCCTGGCGCTGTAAAGCAAATGTTACTTTAGCAAAAAGTGCTCTTTTCTGTGCTTTCGGAGTTCGTCCGATGCGATAGGTCTTTACCGGCCCGTAATATCACGTTAACAGGCCGCTTAGGGCCCCGATCGTGAAGGAGAAGAGTATGTTCAGGTCACTGATTCTGGCAGCAGTACTGCTGGCCGCAGCGCCATTAGTCGCTAACGCTGGTGAAATCACCCTGTTGCCATCGATAAAATTACAAATTGGCGATCGTGACAATTACGGTAACTACTGGGACGGTGGCAGCTGGCGCGACCGTGATTACTGGCGTCGTCACTATGAATGGCGTGATAACCGTTGGCATCGTCATGACAACGGCTGGCACAAAGGCTGGTACAAAGGCAGAGATAAAGCCTGGGAGCGCGGCTATCGCGCGGGCTGGAGCGACCGCGACGATCGCCGCGGCGGCTGGGGACGTGGTCCCGGCGGGCGTGGTCACGGTCATGGCCATCACTAACAGACGAAAAGGGGAGCCCATCGGCTCCCCTTCGCTTTATTCCGCATCAGGAGGCCATTAATCCACCCCGAGCAGCGATCCCACAATTAACCAGCCGTTCAGGCTCACCACAATCGCGACTATCGCCCAGCCGATGCCTCTCACCCAGCGGGTATTCACCAGGTCTCCCATTAGCTTTGCATTGCTGGTAAATATCAGCAGCGGTACCAGGGCAAGCGCAATACCAAAGCTCAGCAACACCTGACTCATCACCAGGATGCGCGTTGGATCCAGCCCCAGCAGAATGACGACAAACGACGGCAGCATAGTGACCGCCCGGCGAAACCACAGCGGAATATGAAAGCGAATGAAGCCCTGCATGACCACCTGACCTGCGAGAGTCCCCACCACCGTCGATGATAAACCTGCAGCGACCAGGCTGAGGCCAAAGATGGTCGCCGCCGCATGGCTCAGCAGCGGCTCCAGCGTTCTGTAAGCCTGATCAAGATCGGCGACGCCGGTATGGCCATTGAAATGGAATGCCGCCGCGGCGGTCGCCATCATCGCCAGGTTGACGAACCCGGCAATGGTCATGGCGATCGCCACATCCCAGCGGGTCGCGTTATAGCGCTCTTTTCGCGTCCCGCCGTGCAGATGCTGGGTAAGCGAGGAGTGTAAGTAGATCACGTGCGGCATAATGGTGGCCCCCAGCACCCCGGCGGCTAAGAATACCGCCTCGCCGTTGGGCAGCGTAGGGATCGCCAGCCCTTTGGTCAGGGGAGCCAGCGCGGGCTGGGAAAAGATCAATTCAACGACATAGGCGACGGCAACAAACAGCAGCAAGCCGCCAATCACCTTCTCCAGCGGTTTTTGTCCGCGCCGCTGCAGCATCAGGATCAGGAAGGTCGCCACCCCGGTCAGCACCGCCCCTTGCAGAAGCGATACGCCCAGCACCAGCTTAAAGCCAATCGCAGCGCCGATAAATTCGGCCAGATCGGTGGCCATGGCGATGATTTCCGCCTGCACCCAGTAAAACCACACTACCGGGCGCGGGTAATGGTCGCGGATCTGCTCGGCCAGGTTTTTACCGGTGGCAATGCCGAGTTTGGCAGAGAGCACCTGGATCAGCATTGCCATCAGGTTGGCCCATACCACCACCCACAGCAGCTGATAGCCAAAGCTGGCGCCAGCCTGAATATTCGTGGCGAAATTACCCGGATCGATATAGCCAATGGCAGCGACGAAAGCTGGCCCCATTAAGGCGAGCTTCACCTTGCGCGCGGCGCGACTACTGCTATTCTCAACGCGACTGCTAGTCATCTTCTGCCTCTGGAAATATAGCCTTTGCTATGTTTCATGCTATCAAAATGCGAATGATTATCAAGTTCATTTAGAATGGAGATAATGATTGCTGTGATAGGAGGGAACAATTGCTGGCCGGAAATGAAAAACGGGCGTCAGTAAACCCGATCGCGCCCGCTATTAAGAGTAGTACAAGAATGCAACTTTTAAAACCTTTACGTAACATAACAAAAGTGGATGTTTGATCACTATTTTTGCCATTGGTCACAGTTCCTTGCAATAGTGTGCAATTGATCTCGTTTTCTTTAAAGCCGTTGCATAGAATGTGCACGGAAATTTAACCTGCCTCATATTTGGAGCAACTATGGACCGCGTCTTGCATTTTGTCCTCGCGATCGTTGTGGTGGCTATACTGGCCCTGTTGGTCAGTCATGACCGTAAAAAGATCCGTATTCGTTATGTTGTTCAACTGCTTGTCATTGAAGTCCTGCTGGCCTGGTTCTTCCTGAACTCCGATATTGGTCTGGGTTTTGTGAAAGGCTTCTCCGAGATGTTTGAAAAACTTCTCGGCTTTGCCAACGAAGGGACAAACTTCGTGTTCGGCAGCATGAACGACAAAGGTCTGGCCTTCTTCTTCCTTAAGGTTCTGTGCCCTATCGTCTTCATTTCCGCGTTGATCGGTATTTTGCAGCATATTCGCATCCTGCCGATTGTTATTCGCGCCATCGGTACCGTGCTGTCGAAAATCAACGGCATGGGCAAGCTGGAGTCCTTCAACGCCGTCAGCTCGCTGATCCTCGGCCAGTCGGAAAACTTTATTGCCTATAAAGATATTCTCGGCAAAATGTCGCGCAACCGTATGTACACCATGGCGGCGACCGCGATGTCCACCGTATCGATGTCCATCGTTGGCGCATACATGACCATGCTGCAGCCGAAGTACGTCGTCGCGGCGCTGGTGCTCAACATGTTCAGCACCTTTATCGTTCTGTCGTTGATTAACCCGTACCGTGTGGAAGAGAGTGAAGAAAATCTGCAGATGTCGAATCTGCACGAAGGTCAAAGCTTCTTCGAGATGCTGGGCGAGTACATTCTGGCGGGCTTTAAAGTCGCGATTATCGTGGCGGCGATGCTGATCGGCTTCATCGCGCTGATCTCCGCGCTGAACGCCCTGTTCGCCACTGTGACCGGCTGGTTCGGCTACAGCATCTCCTTCCAGGGGATCCTTGGCTATATCTTCTACCCGGTCGCCTGGGTGATGGGCGTGCCGGCAAGCGAAGCGCTGCAGGTGGGCAGTATTATGGCTACCAAGCTGGTCTCCAATGAATTCGTCGCCATGATGGATCTGCAGAAAATCGCCTCGACGCTCTCCCCGCGCGCGGAAGGCATTATCTCTATCTTCCTGGTCTCCTTCGCCAACTTCTCGTCTATCGGCATCATCGCCGGGGCGATCAAAGGTCTGAACGAAGAACAGGGCAACGTGGTTTCTCGCTTCGGTCTGAAGCTGGTTTACGGCTCCACGCTGGTCAGCGTCCTGTCTGCTTCTATTGCGGCTCTGGTTCTGTAACAGGCGCCAGTCATCTGAGCCGGGCGATGCCCGGCTTTTTTTTACCCGTCATTCGCCCAGCGGCTGAGGCTTGCCCACCAGGTAGCCCTGTAGATAATTCACCCCCAGCTCCAGCAAGCGCGCTTTTTGCGGTTCGCTTTCGACATATTCCGCCACCACGCTCATCCGTTTCGCCCGCGCCATCTCGACAATCGATTTCACCATAATGGCGTCCAGCGGGTCAGTGAGGATGTCGCGGACGAAGCAGCCGTCAATCTTGATGATATCGGCCTGGAGATGCTTCAGTCGTTCATAGTTCGCATATCCGGTGCCAAAGTCATCAATGGCGATGGCGCAGCCAAACGCGCGCAGCGCTTCAAGATTTTGCCGGCTGATGTCGGCATTGGAAAAGGCCTGCTCTTCAGTGACTTCAATAGTGATAAGGTCTGGTGAGACCGCATAGCGTTGAAACAGCGCGATTATCTGCGCGGCGCTATCCTTTTGCATCAGGGTTGCAGGCAGCAGATTGACCGAGAATCGCTGGCCAGCGTGCTGATGAAGCACGCTGAACAAGGTCTCCAGCACCAGCATGTCGAAACGTTGGCTGAGGTTAAACTGCACAATCAACGGGATAAACTGATCGGGCATAATGACGCTATCGCCACAGCGCATCCGGGTGAGGATCTCATGATATCCCTCCCCTTCCCTGTTCTGAATCGGTTGCGCATAGAGCATGAGCGCCCGCTCTTTGAGCACCTGCTTGACGCGCATGAGGAGGCGCACCTGCTCGGTGGTTTGATCCACCACCAGCTCCTGCTCCTCATCCAGCGCCAGCACCCGACGTTCGCTGCCCGCCTGTTCGGAAAGCCAGCTTAGCTGACCCAGCATCTGGTGAAGTCCCTCGCGCTGACCGTCGTCGCGGCCCCAGGCCGCGCCAAACTCCAGATCCAGCGGCTGATTGTGCCAGCTGAATTTTTTGTGGTTGAGAACCGCGACCATATGGTGCAAACGGGATGAGGGTTCCGGTCCGCCAAGCACGAGGATCAGTTCGCTGCCCGGCACCTGGAAAACTTTATCCGCCGCCCCCAGCAGCGGTTGCAGCGCCCGAATAATCTGCCGTTTACAGTCCACCCCCATCATCAGGCCATAATGCCTGCTGAGAAAGTCGAGATTATGAATACGCAGGCTGCAGATAACCTGCTGCGGACAGCTTTGTAAATGGCTCTCCAGCGCGCGCAGGTTAGGCAAGCCAGTCAGCGGATCTTCTTCCGCCTGACTACGCCAGCGGCGTTTATTGCGATCGCTGCGGGCATAGGTGTCTGCCATATAAAACAAACAGATAGTAAAGGAGATCAACACTGACAGCACAAAGGATAATGAATACTCGCTTTGGACGCCCTGGAGAAAGTTTTTGTTATACACCACCAGTAAAAAAGCCGAGACCGACCATGAAATACGCAGCAGCGCATGACCAATCCGGCTAATCCCGATAAAGTAGACGATAAAAATCACCGGAACTAAATAACCGGCAATAAATTCAGACTGATACGGCGCACACAATAGCGTTAATATCACCGCCAGCGCAATAAACCAATATAGCGTAAAGGAACGATATTTTGCTGCCAGCCACGGTAAACATTCCTGCCGCCAGAATCGTCGAGCGTAGCGTGGATTGATAATCATCCGCATTGGATAATATAAAAAGGTGGTAAAAATTAATGCTGCGCTGATTAAACTTTGAATATCTATTACGGTGTAAATCAACGGCATACTACCAAAATAGCTGGTAATAGATAGGGGAAACGCAAAATATTGTCCGGCGAGGTACATGGTGATTTTCAGCAGCACCGGCGCGAAGAACCCGCCCCAGAAG
The DNA here is from genome assembly GCF_021739525.1 of Klebsiella sp. 2019SCSN059. Taxonomy (NCBI): domain Bacteria; kingdom Pseudomonadati; phylum Pseudomonadota; class Gammaproteobacteria; order Enterobacterales; family Enterobacteriaceae; genus Klebsiella; species Klebsiella sp. 2019SCSN059. The sequence goes on from NZ_JAKKOM010000052.1 coordinate 20,164, forward strand.
ATCCGCGCCCCCATATGTTTCGCCGTTGGACCACAGCGCCAGCGCTTACCCACCATCAGTCTTAGAATAGCGCAGGAGAAGAACACCGCAAAAAGCTGACAAAAGAGTAAGATAAACGCCTGCGGTAGCGTTAATTTAATTATCAGGCTATTGGTAATGGCAAATGCGAGAATTAATGGCGCAATCGCATAGCGACCAAAGATAAAAATAACAGAAAACATTACGCTGATTGGCAGCCAGGCAATATAAATAAGATTGCCATCAATAACCGTTTGCGGTGAAATAAAACGAGCCAGCGGAATAGCGACTAAACAGACGATAAAGGCCAACAGAGTTTTTTTGATATTAATGTTAATTTTATCAACCATTATTGTTAATTAAAACTCCGGCAGCCTCATTACGTTTAATGGGGGAAATGTTATGTTGCTTATTTAGGGCAAGCAAGGTGAATTATCAGGAAAAAGTCTGAAATTACTTTCGATTTTAATAGCTGGAGATTAACTGACGTAACCAGAAAGTGCTTTACATGAAAATAGATAAAAAAAAACCCCGCCGAAGCGAGGTTTCTGAATTTTGGTGGAGCTAAGCGGGATCGAACCGCTGACCTCTTGCATGCCATGCAAGCGCTCTCCCAGCTGAGCTATAGCCCCACAGGACCTCTTTACGAACCAAATCCGCTGGGTGCAGAATTTGGTGGAGCTAAGCGGGATCGAACCGCTGACCTCTTGCATGCCATGCAAGCGCTCTCCCAGCTGAGCTATAGCCC
>NZ_JAKKOM010000053.1:0-19332 GCF_021739525.1 Klebsiella sp. 2019SCSN059
TTTTTCTCTTCAACCGAACCGGCTGTTTGTGTGAAGTGATTCACATCTGCCGTGTCAGTGGGAGCGCATTATAGGGAGTTCGCCGGAAGTAGCAAGGGTTAAAATAGAAAAATCTTATCGACCGCTCATTATTTGAACTTTCCGCTTATTCCTCTTCCTACCATTAAAGCCGCCATCCCAGTGTTCATGCGGCCTGCAGCGTAGCTAACTCGAAAATTGGTTTTTGGCAAAAATGTGATTTTTCTCTCTTACCCAACGCCATTATCGCGCCGATGGAGAATTAAGCGCCACTCTTGACCCACGACAAAGCGCCCGCCCAGCCCCCGTTTCTATAATCAGGCCCGTTTCTTCTTACTGGTAATAATCGATGGCTTATCAACTCAACATTAACTGGCCCGAGTTTTTAGAGAAATACTGGCAAAAGCAGCCGGTGGTTTTAAAAAACGCGTTTCCGGACTTCGTCGACCCGATTACCCCGGACGAGCTGGCCGGGTTAGCCATGGAGCCGGAAGTCGACAGCCGGCTGGTCAGTCTGGCCAACGGTAAATGGCAGGCCAGCAATGGACCTTTTGAACATTTCGATGGCCTGGGCGAGACCGGCTGGTCGCTGCTGGCCCAGGCGGTAAACCACTGGCATATGCCGGCCGCCGAGCTGGTGCGACCGTTCCGCGTACTGCCGGACTGGCGTCTGGACGACCTGATGATCTCCTTCTCCGTCCCCGGCGGCGGCGTCGGGCCGCATATCGATCAGTATGACGTCTTTATTATTCAGGGCATGGGCAGCCGCCGCTGGCGCGTGGGCGATAAGCTGCCGATGCGTCAGTTCTGCCCGCATCCCGCGCTGCTGCACGTCGACCCGTTCCCGCCGATTATTGATGAGGATCTGCAGCCGGGCGATATCCTCTATATTCCGCCGGGATTCCCGCACGATGGTATCACCCACGAAACCGCGCTGAACTACTCCGTGGGTTTCCGCGGGCCCAACGGGCGCGACCTGATCAGCAGCTTCGCCGACTATGTGCTGGAGAACGATCTCGGCGGCGAGCACTACAGCGATCCGGACCTCACCTGCCGCGAGCATCCGGGCCGGGTTGAAGAGTATGAACTCGAACGTCTGCGCGGCATGATGATCGACATGATTCGCCAGCCGGAAGACTTCAAGCAGTGGTTCGGCAGTTTCGTCACCACCCCGCGTCACGAGCTGGATATTGCGCCGGCGGAACCACCGTATGAAGAAGAGGAAGTAGTCGATGCGCTGCTGGGCGGCGAAAAACTTTCTCGCCTGAGCGGCCTGCGCGTTCTGCATATCGGCGACAGCTTCTTCGTGCATAGCGAACAGCTGGACACCACCGATGCCGAAGCGCTGGATGCGCTGTGCCGCTATACCTCATTAGGTCAGGAAGAGCTCGGCAGCGGCCTGCAAAACCCGGCGTTTGTGAGCGAACTGACGCGCCTGATTAATCAAGGCTACTGGTACTTCGAAGAGTAAGCCGCGGTACGATTACGGGCAGCCGCCTGGCGCTGCCCGCTGGCTATCAGCCGTTATTGCGCCTGTTTCGGCAGCACCACAATAAACCGCGTCGAGCGCAGATCGGACTGCGCCGCCACGCTGCCGTGGTGGGCGCTGACGATGGATTTCACAATCGCCAGGCCGATGCCGCTGCCCTCCCCTTTGCGCTGGCGCGAGGGGTCGACGCGATAGAAACGGTCAAACAGCCGCGGCAGATGTTCGGCGGCAATCGGCGTACCGGGGTTCTCCACCACCAGGCGGATCGTCTCCGCGCTTTCGCTCAGCGCGATCGTCACCGCCTGGCCAGCCGGGGTGTAGCGGATCGCGTTCGACAGCAAGTTGCTGATCGCCCGCCGCAGCATCAACGGATCGCCCGTCACCCGGCAGGGGCTGCCGTCAAAGCGCAGCGCTACCGCCTTCTCTTCCGCCCACGCCTCGAAAAACTCAAACACCTTATGCACTTCCTCAGCCAGATCCAGTTCCCGCTGTTCGGGGATCAGCTGGTTGTTATCGGCCTGGGCGAGGAACAGCATATCGCTGACCATCCGCGACATGCGCGAGAACTCTTCGAGATTGGAGTAGAGCACCTCTTCCAGCTCCGGCTGGCTGCGGCTCTGGCTTAAGGCGATTTCGGTTTGCGTCACCAGGTTGGTGATCGGCGTGCGGATCTCATGGGCGATATCGGCGGAGAAGTTCGACTGGCGGGTAAAGACATCCTCCATTCGCTCCAGCATATGGTTAAAGGACAGCGCCAGCCGCTCCAGTTCGATAGGCACCGCCTGCGGGTCGAGGCGCACGTCGAGATCCCGCGAGGTAATATTCTGGATCTGCCGGCTGATCTGGCGGATAGGCTTATGCCCCTGATAGACCACAAACAGCACGATGGCGATGATCAGCAGGCTGATTATCGACGCGGCGGAAATCAGCTTCGCTTTCAGCTCATTAATATAGTGCAGGTGAAAATCGATGGATAAGGCCATCAGCAGATGGTACGCCGGCTTGCCATCCGCCTGCTTGCCCAGCGGCAGCATGATCAGCCGCCAGGCACGGGTCTCCATTTGATGATTATCGTGCGCCATTGCCCGCGGCTGCGGGTCGGTCCATGAAATCACATTCCCGTCGCGCAGCTGCATCGCCAGGCCTGGCGTACTCAGCATATGGCTGAGATCCGGCCCGTTGGGCGACTGGAACAGAATATTGCCCTGCCCATCGTCCAGGCAGATAAAGACGTTGGCGTAGCCCGCAATGATATTCTTCACGATCTCCAGCCGCCGCGCCTGCGGGTAGTCAGCGTGGTCGAGGACCGTCTCCAGGGTGGTGCTGAGCTGCCTGAGATCGTGAACGTCGCGCTCTTCAAAATGCGCCTTCACCGAATGGATCATGATCCAGGTGAAGGCAAAGAAGGCGATGATGGTGGCGAGGCTAATAAAGAAACTCAGCCGGGTAGCCAGGGAAAAGGGGCGCTTAGCGACCATCCGGCACCTCAAGCATATAGCCGACGCCGCGCACAGTCTGGATCAGCTTCGGCTCGAAGTCGTTATCGATTTTGGCGCGCAGCCGCTTCACCGCCACATCTATCGCGTTGGTATCGCTGTCGAAATTCATATCCCACACCTGCGAGGCTATCAGCGAACGCGGCAGCACTTCGCCCTGATGGCGCAGGAAGAACTCCAGCAGAGTGAACTCCTTGCTGGTCAGGGTGATGCGGGTGGCGCCGCGCGTCACCTTACGGCTGACCAGATCGACGCTGAGATCCGCCGCCTGAAACTGGCTTTCGACAATGACCGCCGCCCCGCGGCGCAGCAGCGTCCGCACCCGCGCCAGCAGTTCCGCAAAGGCGAACGGCTTCACCAGATAGTCGTCGGCGCCCAGCTCCAGCCCCTTCACCCGATGCTCAATGGTGCCCAACGCGGTAAGCAGCAGGATCGGCATGCCTTTCCCGGCGGCGCGCAGCATGCGCACGATATCCCAGCCGTTCACGTCCGGCAGCATGATGTCGAGGATCAGCAGATCATAGTCGCCGGTCATCGCCAGGTGATAGCCGTTAAGGCCGTTATCGGCCAGGTCGACGACGAAGCCAGCCTCGGTAAGCCCTTTGGTCAGGTACTCCCCGGTTTTCTTCTCATCTTCGACAATCAAAATCTTCACCGCCGGCTCCTTCACGCGCGTTCTGTGCGGGTATTCAATTTTAGAGGAGCGCCTCCGGATAGCAATGAAATATCAGGAAAATGACAGCTTTGTCATTTTCCTGTCACGTCCTGAACAGAGGCCGCTACGTAAATTAGCCGCCATGGATAAATCGTCGAAAACGTCTGCCGCCATGCGCCCAATAACGCTTCTTACCCTCAGCGTGATACTCGCCTTAACCGGCTGTGTCTCGCTCGCTCCGGACTACCAGCGCCCCGCCGCGCCGGTACCGCAGCAGTTCTCTCTCAGCCAGAACAAGCTGGTTCCCGCAACCGCGAGCTATCAGGAGACCGGCTGGCGAACCTTTTTCGTCGACCCGCAGGTGAAAAGCCTGATAGGCACCGCGCTGACCAACAACCGCGATCTGCGGATGGCGACGCTGAAAGTGCAGGAAGCCCGCGCCCAGTATCGGGTGACCGATGCCGACCGCTACCCGCAATTGAACGGTGACGGTAGCACCACCTACGGCGGCAAGCTTAAAGGCGACACCACCACCAGCAGCGATTACGCCGCCGGGCTGAATCTCAACTATGACCTCGACTTCTTTGGCCGGCTGAAAAACCTCAGCGAGGCCGACCGGGAGAACTTCTTCGCCAGCGAAGAGGCACGGCGCGCAGTGCATATCCTGCTGATTGCTAACGTTTCACAAAGCTACTTCAACCAGCGGCTGGCGGCAGCGCAGCTGCAGGTGGCCAACGACACCCTGCAAAACTATCAGCAGTCTTACGCGTTCGTTGAAAAACAGCTGCTGACCGGCAGCACTACCGTGCTGGCGCTGGAGCAGGCGCGGGGGATGATCGAGAGCACCCGCGCCGAGATCGCCAGGCGGCAGGGCCAGCTGGCGCAGGCTAATAACGTTCTGCAGCTGTTGCTCGGTAGTTATCAACATCTGCCGGACGATAGCGCCAGCAGCGCCGTCGACCTGCAAGGCGTAACCCTGCCGCCGTCGCTCTCTTCAGCGATCCTGCTGCAGCGGCCGGATATTTTAGAGGCCGAACACAGCCTGCGGGCGGCCAACGCCAACATCGGCGCCGCGCGGGCGGCCTTCTTCCCGTCGATCACCCTGACCAGCTCGCTCTCCGGCAGCAGCAGCGAGCTCGCCAGCCTGTTTAACGCCGGCAGCGCGATGTGGAACTTCATCCCCAAAATCGACATTCCGATTTTCAACGCCGGGCGCAATCAGGCCAACCTCGATCTGGCGGAGATCCGCCAGCAGCAGCAGGTGGTCAACTACGAGCAAAAAATTCAGTCCGCTTTTAAGGAAGTGGCCGACGCGCTGGCCCTGCGCCAAAGCCTGGCCGATCAGATCGCCGCCCAGGAGCGCTATCTCGCTTCACTCAATATCACCCTGCAGCGCGCCACCGCGCTCTATCGCCACGGCGCGGTCAGCTACATCGAAGTGCTGAGCGCCCAGCGCGACATTTTCACCACCCGACAAACCCTGCTGGAACTCAACTATTCCCGTCAGGCAAATGAAATCACCCTGTTCACCGCCCTCGGCGGCGGCTGGATGGAATAACCCGAGGAGTCTTGATTATGAATTCACTGTCTAAAGTCGCCCTGTTCACTCTGATTTTTGGCGCGGTGTTCGCCGCCCAGGCCGCCGACCCGCACGCCGGCATGGCGATGCACGAACAGCCCGCCGCCGCGCAGACGCAAAGCATCAGCGGCAAAGGGGTCATTAAAACCATTGATATGGATAGCAAAAAAATCACCATTGCCCACGAAGCCATCCCGGCGGTGAACTGGCCGCCGATGACCATGCGCTTCACCATCACCCCGCAGACCCAGCTCAACAATGTGAAGGACGGCGACAGCGTGGACTTCACCTTCGTTCAGCAGGGCAATCTGTCGCTGTTACAGGATATCCGCGCCCACTAATGGCCCGGCGACGGTAGGCTCCTCAACAACTGAATGGACGACACATGGCATCCCTGACACTGAAAAACACGGCGCTGATCCTCGGCAGCATGGCGATCGGCGGCGCGCTCACCGCAGCGCTGTATACCCGGATGGCGCCGCCCCTCGACGCTACCGCCGCCGCCCCGGCGGCCGAGCAGCAGCGAAAAGTGCTGTTCTGGTACGACCCGATGTACCCGAACACCCGCTTTGATAAACCGGGTAAATCGCCGTTTATGGATATGGACCTGGTGCCGAAATACGCCGATGAGGAGAGTGCCGCCGCCGGTGCGCCGGGGGTGCGTATCGACCCGACGCAGACCCAGAATCTCGGGGTGAAAACCGCCGCCGTCACCCGCGGGCCGCTGCGCTACGCCCAGACCTTCCCGGCCAACATCAGCTACAACGAGTACCAGTACGTGATTATGCAGGCACGGGCGGCGGGCTTTATCAATAAAGTCTATCCCCTGACCGTCGGCGACAAAGTGCAACAAGGTACGCCGCTGCTGGAACTGACCATCCCGGACTGGGTGGAAGCGCAGAGCGAATACCTGCTATTGCAGGAGACCGGCGGCACCGCCACCCAGGTCGAGGGGATCCTCGAGCGGCTGCGTCTCGCCGGAATGCCGGACGACGATATCCGCCGCCTGAAAGCCACGCGCAAGATCCAGACCCGCTTCACCCTCAAGGCGCCCATCGACGGGGTGATCACCGCCTTCGATCTGCGCGCCGGAATGAACATCGCCAAAGATAACGTGGTGGCGAAAATTCAGGGCATGGACCCGGTGTGGGTCAGCGTGGCGGTCCCCGAGTCCATCGCCTGGCTGATTAAAGACGCCTCGCAGTTCCGCATTCAGGTTCCCGCCTGGCCGGACAAAACCTTCCGCATCAGCAAATGGACGATTCTCCCCAGCGTCGATAGCGCCACCCGCACCCTGCAGCTACGCCTGCAGGTGAACAACCCGGATGAAGCGCTGAAGCCGGGGATGAACGCCTATCTGCAGCTGACCAGTGACAGCGAACCAATGCTGCTGATCCCCTCCAAAGCGCTGATCGACAGCGGCAGCGAGCAGCGGGTGATCGCCATGGATAACGAGGGCCGCTTCGTGCCGAAGCAGGTCCAGGTTTTCCATGAATCCAATGGCGTCACGGCCATTCGCAGCGGGCTGAAGGAGGGCGAGAAGGTGGTCGCCAGCGGCCTGTTCCTGATCGACTCGGAAGCCAATATCGCCGGCGCGCTGGAGCGCATGCGCGCGCAGGCCCCTGATGCCGCTGCCGCCCACGCGCACTGAGGAACGGAACAATGATTGAATGGATTATCCGCCGCTCGGTGGCCAACCGCTTCCTGGTGATGATGGGCGCGCTGTTTCTCAGCCTCTGGGGGACCTGGACCATCGTCCACACCCCGGTGGACGCCCTGCCGGATCTCTCCGACGTACAGGTGATCGTCAAAACCAGCTATCCGGGGCAGGCGCCGCAGATTGTCGAAAACCAGGTCACCTGGCCGCTAACCACCACCATGCTGTCGGTGCCCGGCGCCAGAACGGTGCGCGGCTTCTCGCAGTTTGGCGACTCTTATGTGTATGTGATTTTTGAAGACGGCACCGACCCTTACTGGGCGCGCTCGCGGGTGCTGGAGTATCTCAACCAAGTGCAGGGCAAACTGCCCGCCGGAGTCAGCGCCGAAATGGGCCCGGACGCCACCGGCGTCGGCTGGGTCTTCGAGTACGCGCTGGTCGACCGCAGCGGCAAGCACGATCTCGCCGAACTGCGCTCCCTGCAGGACTGGTTCTTAAAATATGAGCTGAAAACCATTCCTAACGTCTCGGAAGTGGCGTCGGTGGGCGGCGTGGTCAAGGAGTACCAGATTGTCGTCGACCCGATGAAGCTGACCCAGTACGGCATCAGCCTCGGCGAGGTGAAATCGGCGCTGGACGCCTCTAACCAGGAGGCGGGCGGCTCTTCGGTCGAACTGGCGGAAGCCGAATATATGGTGCGCGCCAGCGGCTATCTGCAGACCCTCGACGACTTCAAAAACATTGTACTGAAAACCGGCGATAACGGCGTGCCGGTCTATCTCGGCGACGTCGCGCGGGTGCAAGTCGGCCCGGAGATGCGCCGCGGCATTACCGAACTGAACGGCGAAGGCGAAGTGGCCGGCGGCGTGGTGATCCTGCGCTCCGGCAAGAACGCCCGGGAAGCGATCTCGGCGGTCAAAGAAAAACTGGCGTCGCTGCAAAGCAGCCTGCCGGAAGGGGTTGAAGTGGTCACCACCTACGACCGCAGCCAGCTTATCGACCGCGCCATCGATAACCTCAGCCACAAGCTGCTGGAAGAGTTTATCGTCGTCGCCCTGGTCTGCGCCCTGTTCCTGTGGCACGTGCGCTCGGCGCTGGTGGCGATTATCTCCCTGCCGCTCGGCCTGTGCTTCGCCTTTATCATGATGCATTTCCAGGGGCTCAACGCCAACATCATGTCGCTGGGCGGGATCGCCATTGCGGTGGGGGCGATGGTCGATGCCGCCATTGTGATGATTGAGAACGCCCACAAGCGGCTGGAGGAGTGGACGCATCAGCATCCGGGAGAGAAGCTCGGCAACGACAGGCGCTGGAAAATCATTACCGATGCCTCGGTGGAGGTTGGCCCGGCGCTGTTTATCAGCCTGCTGATCATCACCCTGTCGTTTATCCCCATTTTCACCCTCGAAGGCCAGGAGGGCAAACTGTTCGGTCCGCTGGCCTTCACCAAAACCTGGTCGATGGCCGGAGCGGCGCTGCTGGCGATCATGGTGATCCCGATCCTGATGGGCTTCTGGATCCGCGGCAGGATCCCGGCGGAGAGCAGTAACCCGCTGAACCGCTTTTTGATCCGCATTTACCATCCGCTGCTGCTGAAGGTCCTGCACTGGCCGAAGACCACCCTGCTGATCGCGCTCCTGTCGATCCTGACGGTTGTCTGGCCACTTAACCGGGTCGGCGGCGAGTTTCTGCCCCAGATCAACGAGGGCGATCTGCTGTATATGCCGTCAACGCTGCCCGGGATCTCCGCCTCGCAGGCGGCGGATATGCTGCAGAAGACCGACAAGCTGATCATGACGGTGCCGGAGGTGGCGCGGGTGTTCGGCAAAACGGGTAAAGCAGACACCGCTACCGACTCAGCGCCGCTGGAGATGGTGGAGACCACCATTCAGCTCAAACCGCAGGATCAATGGCGGCCGGGGATGACCATGGAGAAGATCGTCGACGAACTGGACAAGACCGTGCGCCTGCCGGGGCTGGCGAACCTGTGGGTGCCGCCGATCCGCAACCGCATCGACATGCTCTCCACTGGCATCAAGAGCCCGATCGGCATTAAAGTTTCCGGCACTAACCTGGCTGATATCGACGCCATCGCCGGGCAAATTGAGGGGGTGGCGCGCAGCGTGCCGGGCGTGACCTCGGCGTTAGCCGAGCGGCTGGTGGGCGGGCGCTACCTCGACATTGATATCCAGCGTGAGAAGGCGGCCCGCTACGGAATGACCGTCGGCGACGTGCAGCTGTTCGTCTCGTCCGCTATCGGCGGGGCGATGGTCGGCGAAACGGTGGAGGGGGTCGAGCGCTATCCGATCAACATCCGCTATCCGCAGAGCTACCGCGATAGCCCGCAGACCCTGCGCCAGCTGCCGATCCTCACCCCGCTGAAGCAGCAGATCGTCCTCGGCGACGTCGCCGAGGTGAAGGTGGTCAGCGGGCCATCGATGCTGAAGACCGAGAACGCCCGCCCCACCAGCTGGATCTACATCGATGCCCGCGACCGCGACATGGTGTCAGTGGTGCACGATCTGCAGCAGGCCATCGGCAAGGAGGTGAAGCTGAAGCCGGGCATCAGCGTGTCGTATTCCGGGCAGTTTGAGCTGCTGGAGCGCGCCAATCAGAAGCTGAAGCTGATGGTGCCGATGACGCTGATGATTATCTTTGTGCTGCTGTACCTGGCGTTCCGCCGCGTCGGCGAGGCGCTGCTGATCATCGCCAGCGTGCCGTTCGCCCTTGTGGGCGGGATCTGGTTCCTCTACTGGATGGGCTTCCATCTGTCGGTGGCCACCGGCACCGGCTTTATCGCCCTGGCCGGCGTGGCCGCGGAGTTTGGCGTGGTGATGCTGATGTACCTGCGCCACGCCATCGAGGCGGAGCCGGCGCTGGAGAACCCGCAGACCTTCAGCGCCGGGAAGCTCGACGAGGCGCTGTATCAGGGGGCAGTACTGCGCGTGCGGCCGAAGGCGATGACCGTGGCGGTGATTATCGCCGGCCTGCTGCCGATTTTATGGGGCACCGGCGCCGGGTCGGAGGTGATGAGCCGCATCGCCGCGCCGATGATTGGCGGAATGATCACCGCCCCGCTGCTGTCGCTGTTTATTATTCCGGCGGCGTATAAGCTGATGTGGCTGTCCCGGCATCGGGGCAAGCGCGGCCGCTAGCCCACCGCGTTTACGCCGGTCCGGGAAATTGGCTATAGTGGCGCCATTCTTCTGGCCGGCGTGAACGTCCCTATGAATCTGAACCTGGTATGTTATTCCCTGCTGCTGCTCACCGCTGTGGGCAGCGCCCTGCTCCCCTACCCGCTGGCGATGTGGTTTTTACTGAGCAGCCTTCTGACATGGCTTATCTATGGCGCCGACAAGCTGGCGGCGCGCAAAGCCTGGCGACGGGTGCCGGAAACCACGCTGCTGGTGCTCGGCCTGGCGGGAGGCTGGCCGGGGGCGATCCTCGGCCAGCAGTGTTTTCGTCATAAAACGCAAAAGCAGCCCTTCCGGACGTGGTTTTTCATCAGCGTGGCGCTGAACGTGGCGGCGCTGGCCGGGCTATATGCGGTTTACTCTGGCATGCTCAGTCGCTAAGGGGCGAGGCTAGCGCGCCGTCTGGCGGATCCACACCAGTCGATCGACGTCAAAGCCCAGTTCGCGCGCGGTATTCAGGTAATCCTGCTTCACCGCCGCCGGAATGGTGGGGGTGCGCGACAGGATCCACAGATAGTCGCGGTTGGGGCCGCTGACCAGCGCATACTGGTAGTCGTCGTCCAGACGGATCACGTTATAGCCGCCGTAGAACGGCCCGAAGAACGACACCTTCAGCGCCGCGGTGGTGGGGGCGCCGGTGAAATAGGCTTTCCCGTCGCTCTCATTCCAGCGTTTTTTGACCGGGTCATAACCGCGATTGACGACGCTGATCCCCCCGTCGCTGCGGGCGCCGTAGGTGGCGGTCACCTGCTCCAGGCCTCGCTCGAAGCGATTCTCCAGGCGGGCGACCTCATACCATTTCCCGAGGTAACGGCTGGCGTCAAACCCGCTAATCGGCTGAACGCCCTTCGGCGGGGTGGGCGATTTGCAGGCCACCAGGGTCAACGCGATAGCGACGCCAGTGACAACAGGCCATAGCTTCATGAGAACTCCTTTCATTTACGCGGTTGGGGAAAGTGTAGTGCAAAGCCGCTACACTTCACGCCAGCCGACGTGATTCGTAGTATATTGAGAATATTCTTTGTTAACAGGTGGCCTCCATGCCTTACTCCATCGGCGAATTTGCCCGACTCTGCGGGATAAATGCGACCACGCTTCGCGCCTGGCAGCGCCGCTATGGCCTGCTCAAGCCGCTGCGCACCGATGGTGGACACCGTCTGTACAGCGATGACGACGTCCAGCAGGCGCTTAAAATCCTCGACTGGGTGAAAAAAGGGGTGCCGGTCAGCCAGGTGAAGCCCCTGCTGTCGCGCCCCGGCGCGCGGCGCACCAACAACTGGCTGACGCTGCAGGAGAGCATGCTGCAGCGGCTGAAAGAGGGAAAAATCGAGTCCCTGCGCCAGCTGATCTACGATGCCGGCCGCGAATATCCGCGCCAGGAGCTGGTGACCGAGGTGCTGCGTCCGCTGCGCAGCCAGGTCTCCGCCAACGTGCCGGCCATCATGACCCTGCGCGAAATCCTCGACGGCATCATCATCGCCTACACCTCGTTTTGCCTCGAAGGCGACAAGAAGGCGCCCGGGGACAACTTTCTGATCACCGGCTGGCACCTGACCGACGCCTGCGAAATCTGGCTTGAAGCGCTCAAACGCACCGGCCAGGGCCATCGCATCGACGTCCTGCCGGTGCCTCCCGCCGCGCTGGCGCCGGAGATTTTCCCCCAGCGCAACTGGCTGCTGGTCACCAGCGGCAAACTCTCCGCCGCTCGTCAGAGGCAGGTCGAACTCTGGCAGCAGCAGGTCGTCTCCCTCGAGGTGATCCCGCTCTAACCCCCGGTTTTCACTTCCCCCCACTATCTGTTCCACCTGCGCCCGGCGGCGCGGCGGGCGCACGTTTGCCCTTCGTGCAACCCGCGATTTTCATCCTTTAAAACACCAATAATAACAACCTGATTTTAAACATAAATAAAATATATTTTTTCACAAACTTGGACAAATAATTTTATTTGTGTAAGTTTTAAGTATGCCATTACGCCACCGTGTTTAGCCAGGATGTGATCCATGAGCACCACGCCGTCCGTCATTCGTCGTTTCGTTGAGTACTACGCCGGGCTGGATGCGCAGCCGCCCACGGCGCTGGCCGCGCTGTACCATCCGGACGCGACGCTGAGCGATCCTTTTGGTCAGCACCAGGGACTGTTTGCCATCCAGCGCTACTTTACCCATCTGCTGGCCAACGTGGAGCAGTGCCGGTTCACCATCGACGCGCCGCTCTGCGACGGTCAGCGGTTCGCCGTAACCTGGACCATGCACTGGTCGCATCCGCGTATTGCCGGCGGAGAAACCCTGGCCCTGCCGGGCTGCTCGGTGGTGGACATTGCCGGGGAGCAGGTTCTCCACCAGCGCGACTACTACGACGCCGGGGAGATGATCTACGAGCACCTTCCCCTGCTGGGCTGGGCGGTACGCGGCGTGAAACGGAGGGTGCGCTCATGATGACGGTGCTTATCACCGGCGCCAGCTCCGGGATCGGCGCCGGCCTGGCGAAATCCTTCGCGGCGGATGGCCACCTGGTCATCGCCTGCGGGCGCGATGCTTCGCGCCTGACGGCGCTGCAGCAGTTCAGCCCCAACATCAGCGCGCGCCTGTTCGATATGACAGACAGGGACGCCTGTCGCCAGGCGCTGACGGGCTGTTTTGCCGACCTGATCATTCTCTGCGCCGGCACCTGCGAATACCTCGACCACGGGCAGGTGGATGCCGCCCTCGTGGAGCGGGTGATGGCCACCAACTTCCTCGGGCCGGTGAACTGCCTGGCGGCGCTGCAGACGCAGCTGGAAGCAGGCGATCGGGTGGTGCTGGTCAGCTCCATGGCGCACTGGCTGCCCTTCCCGCGCGCGGAAGCCTATGGCGCCTCCAAGGCGGCGCTGACCTGGTTTGCCAATAGCCTGCGTCTGGACTGGGAGCCGAAAGGGGTCGCCGTCACGGTGGTCTCTCCAGGCTTCGTCGACACCCCGCTGACGCGCAAAAACGACTTTGCCATGCCCGGCCGGGTGAGCGTCGATCGGGCGGTGGCGGCGATCCGCCACGGCCTGGCGAAGGGCAAAAACCACATCGCCTTCCCCACCGGCTTCAGCCTGGCCCTGCGGCTGCTGGCCAGCCTGCCGTCAGGTATACAGCGCCTGCTATTGCGCAGGATGGTGCGCTCATGAACATCGCCATCATCGGCAGCGGCATCGCCGGGCTGACCTGCGCCTGGCGGCTGGCCGGACACCATCAGGTGACGCTGTTCGAAGCGGGCGCCACGCCGGGCGGCCACACCGCCACCGTGGATGTCGCCACGCCGCAGGGCACCTGGGCCATCGATACCGGATTTATTGTCTACAACGATCGCACCTATCCGCGCTTTATGGGCCTGCTCAGCGAGCTGGGGATCGACGGGCAAAAAACGCAGATGAGCTTCTCGGTCCACAACCCGGCCAGCGGCCTGGAGTACAACGGCCACAGCCTGACCTCGCTCTTCGCCCAGCGGCGCAATCTGCTGAAGCCGGCCTTCTGGGGGCTGCTGAGCGAGATCGTCCGCTTCAACCGGCTGGCGAAACTGGCGCTGACCGAGGCGCTGGATCCGGGGGCGACGCTGGAGAGCTTCCTCGCCCGCCACCGCTTCAGCCCCTTCTTCGCCCGCCACTATATCCTGCCGATGGGGGCGGCCATCTGGTCGTCGTCGCTGCAGGAGATGCGCCGCTTCCCGCTGCCGCTGTTTTTGCGCTTCTTTGAACACCACGGCCTGCTGGACATTCGCGATCGCCCGCAGTGGTACGTAGTGCCCGGCGGTTCCCGGGAATACGTTCGCGCCCTGCTCGCCAGGCTCGGCGACCGCCTGGACCTGCGACTCAACGCGCCGGTGCAGCAGGTGGAGCGCCACCCGACAGGGGTTACCCTGCGGCTGGCGTCCGGGGAGGCGCATTTTGACCAGGTGATCTTCGCCTGCCACTCCGCGCAGGCGCTGGCGATGCTGGCGGCGCCCACCGACGCCGAGCGTGAGGTGCTGGGGGACATCGGCTGGCAGCGCAACGAGGTGGTGCTGCACAGCGATCCGCGCTGGCTGCCGGCGCGTCAGCGCGCCTGGGCCAGCTGGAACTATCGCCTGAGCGACGGGGATCGGGCCCGGGCCTGCGTCACCTACAACATGAATATTCTCCAGGGGCTGCCCGCGGGCGCGCCGCTGTTCTGCGTCACCCTGAACCCGGACGCGCCGGTGGACGAGCGCTACGTCTGGCAGCGCTTCGTCTATGAGCATCCGCTGTTTAACCCGCAAAGCTGGTCGGCCCAGCTGCGGCGCGAAGAGATTAACGGCCAGCAGCGGAGCTGGTACTGTGGGGCCTACTGGTACAACGGCTTTCATGAGGACGGGGTGCGCAGCGCGCTCGACGTGGTGCAGGGCATCGCCGCGGCGGAGGGCAACTGAAATGAACAGCTGCCTCTATCAGGGCGTCCTGCGCCACCGTCGCCTGCAGCCGAAGGCGCACCACTTCGTCTACCGCCTGTTTATGGCCTGGCTCGACCTCGACGAACTGGACAGGCTGCCTGAGGCGGGCATCCGCCGCAACCGCCTGGCCGCCGCCGCCTGGTACGACGCCGATTATCCGCTGGGCGCGCCGCTGAAGGCTCAGGCGCTGAACCGGCTGGAGAGCCTGACCGGTTGCCGCCCGGCGGGACGCGTGATGCTCCTGACCCAGCTGCGCTACTTCGGCTTCCATTTTAATCCGGTCAACTTTTACTACTGCTATGACGAGGCCGACACCCTGCGCTGGGTGCTGGCCGAAGTGCGCAACACGCCGTGGAATGAGCGTCATTACTACGCGGTGGACGGCCAGCAGGCGCGCCCGCTGGAGAAAGCCTTTCACGTTTCGCCGTTTAACCCGATGGACATGGTCTATCACTGGCGCTTCAACGCGCCCGGCAAAACGCTGCACATGCACATTGAAAACCATCAGGCCAGCAAGGTGTTCGACGCCACGCTGGCCCTGAGCCGCGTGCCGTTAACCCGCGCCAACCTGCGCGGGCTGCTGCTGCGTCTGCCGATGATGACCCTGAAAACCGCCCTCGCCATCTACTGGCAGGCGCTGCGGCTGTGGCTGAAGCGCGTGCCGCTGTACAACCATCCTGTCAGCAGGAGTGAACGCTCATGACCGATCCCGTCTTTGCGCTTGAACCCGATGTGCCGCGCAACGTGCGGCTCGCGCGCTGGCTGCTCTTTCGTCTGTTGAGCGGCCTCCGCGAAGGCTCGCTCACCGTGCGCGAAGGGGCGCAGACTTTTCATTTTGGCGACCCCGCCGCCGCGCTGCGCGCCGAGGCGCGGGTCTGCACGCCGGAGGTGTACTGGCGTCTGCTGACCGGCGGCAGCCTGGCGGCGGCCGAGGCCTGGATGGACGGCGACTGGGAGAGCCACCAGCTGACGGCGCTGCTGCAGATCCTTGCGCGCAACGGCGAGGTGCTGGGGCGTCTGGAGCGCGGCTTTCGTCTGCTGGGCAAGCCCGTCGCCCGCCTGCGCCACTGGACCCGCCGCAACACCCGCGCTCAGGCGCGGGAGAACATCGCCGCCCATTACGACCTCGGCAACGAATTTTATGCCCACTTTCTGGATGACGACCTGCTCTACTCCAGCGCGCTGTTTGCCGACGACCAGCAGGATCTGACCCAGGCCCAGCGGGCCAAGATGGCGCGCCTGTGCGACCAGCTGGCGCTCACTCCCGGCGATCATCTGCTGGAGATTGGCACCGGCTGGGGGGCGCTGGCCGAGTACGCCGCCCGCCATTACGGCTGCCGGGTCACCACCACCACCCTCTCCCGGGAGCAGCACCGCTGGGCTACCGAGCGCATGGCCCGCGCCGGGCTGCAGGATCGCGTCGAGGTGCTGCTCTGCGACTACCGCGATCTGCGCGGCGAGTACGACAAACTGGTGTCGGTGGAGATGATTGAAGCGGTGGGCCAGCGCTACCTGCCGGCCTTTTTCCGCACCTGTCAGGCGCGCCTGCGCCCGGGCGGCAAAATGGCCCTGCAGGCGATCACCATCCAGGATCAGCGCTATCGCGACTACAGCAAAAGCGTCGATTTTATCCAGCGCTACATCTTCCCGGGCGGCTTTTTGCCCAGCATCACGGCAATGAGCGAGCTGATGACCCGCCATACCGATTTTGTGGTGCGCAACCTGTTCGACATGGGCCCGGACTATGCCCGCACGCTGGCGCACTGGCGGCAGCGTTTTACCCATGCCTGGCAGGATATTGAAAAGCTCGGCTTTGATGAGCGCTTCCGCCGGATGTGGCTCTACTACTTCGGCTACTGCGAAGCCGGATTTAACGCCCGCACCATCAGCGTGGTGCAGCTCACCGCGGAGCGGGTATGACACGCCCGGCGCAGCACCTGCTGATGGCCCTCGCGTTCGATGTTTACTGGACGCTGGTGGTGATGTTGCGCGAGCGCGGCCTGCTGATCTGGCTGACGCTGGCGCTGTTCGCCTGGCTGCGGTTGCCGGCGGCCAGTCGTCCGCCCGCTCTGCTGCTGGCCGCGGCGGGCTGCGGGCTGGACGCCTGCTGGGCGCTGGCGGGGCTGATTGATTTTCCCGGCGACAGCCTGCTGCCCCTGTGGATGGTGGCCCTGTGGCTGATGTTCGCCGTCGTCTGGACCCGGCTGACCCACACCACGACGCTTCCCGGCTGGGTGCTGGCCGCGGTGGCCACCGTCGGCGGCCCGGTGGCCTACCTGATCGGCGCTCGCCTCGGAGCCATGACCCTGCTGGTACCGACGGCGCTTGCCGTGGCCGCCATGGCCTGCGGCTGGCTGGTGCTCATGCTGTTGTTCCATCTGGGGATGGGGAGGCAAAAATGAGATTCGCCCTGTTACTGCTGTGGCTGAGCGCCCTCGCCCCGGCGGCCCACGCCGCCGACTGGCTGACGTGGCGCCGCGTCGGCGAGGCGACCCTCACCTGGGGGCCGTTCACTGTCTATCACTCACTGCTGCGCACGCCCAATGGCCGGTATGCCGGCCCGCAGCAGGATCGGGCGCTGATCATCACCTACCGGCGCGACATCGATCGCGAGGCGCTGGTGGAGGCCACCCGCGACCAGTGGCAAGCGCAGGGCATTCTGCAGCAGGAGCCGCGCAGCGAAGCCTGGCTGCGCATGCTGCAGGGGATCTGGCCGGACGTTGCGTCGGGCAGCCAGCTGGCGTTCGTGGTCAGCGGCGGCGAGGGGCAGTTCTGGTACCGCGCCAGCGCCGCGCAGACCGCCTTTACCCCGCTCGGCCCGCGCCAGTCGGCGGCGTTCAGCACCCGCTTTCTCGCCATCTGGCTCGATCCGCGCACCACTTATCCCGAACTGCGTCAGCAGTTGATCGGAGGTACACCATGAAACGCATTCTGACCCGTGGCCTGGCGCTGCTGATGCTGATGCTCGCCGGCTGCAGCACCGAGGTCACCGAGTACCGGCAGCAGCAGCCCGCCCTCGACATCTTCCACTATTTTCAGGGCCAAACCGAGGCGTGGGGGATGGTGCAGGATCGCCGCGGCAAACAGCTGCGCCGCTTCCATGTAGCGATCGATGGCGACGTCGTCGGCGACACCCTGACGCTCCATGAGCGCTTTGTCTATGACGATGGCGAGAAACAGCAGCGGGTGTGGCGCATTCGCCGCACCGGCGATAACCGTTATCAGGGCACCGCCGGGGATATCGAAGGCGTGGCCAGCGGCCAGGCGGCAGGCAATGCCTTTCACTGGCGCTACAGCATGAACGTCGAGGCCAGCGGCAGCCGGTGGCTGCTGCACTTTGACGACTGGATGTTCCTGCAGGACGGCAGCCATTTGTTTAACAAAACCGAGATGAAGAAATTCGGCATTACGGTGGCCACCGTGACCCTTTTCTTTACCCGAACCACAGCAGAAGAGAGGACAGCGCCATGAACACGCAACCTGTCATTGGGATCAGCGGATGTTTAACCGGCTCAGCCGTGCGATTCGACGGCGGGCATAAGCGTATGGGCTTTGTGATGGATGAGCTCGCGCAGTGGGTGGCGTTTAAGCCCGTCTGCCCGGAGATGGCGATCGGCCTGCCCGTTCCCCGCCCGGCGCTCCGGCTGGTGCAGACCCCGGTCGGGGAGATCCGCATGCGCTTCAGCCACGCCCCGCACGAGGATGTGACGGAGAAGATGACCGATTTCGCCAACGCCCATCTGGCAACCCTGGGCGAGCTGTCGGGCTTTATCGTCTGCGCCAAATCGCCGAGCTGCGGGATGGAGCGCGTGCGGCTGTATGATGAAAAAGGCAATCGCGGGCGTAAGGAAGGCGTGGGGCTGTTTACCGGCGCCCTGATGGCGCGCTACCCGTGGCTGCCGGTGGAAGAGGATGGCCGGCTGCACGATCCGCTGCTGCGGGAGAATTTTGTCGAGCGCGTCTTCGCCCTGCATGAACTCAACGCCCTGCGCGCCCGCGGCCTGACCCGCCACGGCCTGCTGGCCTTTCACAGCCGCTACAAGCTGCAGCTGCTGGCTCACCACCAGGCGGGCTACCGCGAGATCGGCCCGTTCGTCGCCTCGCTGCATGAATGGGAGGATCTGGAGGCTTTCTTCGAGGTCTACCGCGAGAAGCTGATGGCGATCCTCAAGCGGCCCGCCTCGCGGAAAAACCACACCAACGTGCTGATGCATATTCAGGGTTATTTCCGCGACCAGCTGAACAGCCGCCAGCGCGGCGAGCTGCGGGAGGTGATCCTCAACTATCGCGCCGGGCTGCTGCCGATCCTCGCGCCGCTGACGCTGCTTAAGCACTATCTGGCCGAGTATCCGGATCGCTACCTGCAGGCGCAGAACTATTTTGACCCCTACCCGCAGGATCTTGCCCTGCGCCTGACGGTGAACTGAGGGAACCTGGGCCAGCTGCCCGGCGGCGCTGCGCTTGCGCGGGCCTACGGGGGGGTATCCCGCAGGCCTCCTCAGGAACGTAGGCCGGATAAGGCATTTATGCCGCCATCCGGCACTACCGCGGGTGCGGCGCCTGACCGCCCGGCGGCGCTGCGCTTGCCGGGCCTACAGGGGGATCCCGCAGGCCTCCTCAGAAACGTAGGCCGGATAAGGCATTTATGCCGCCATCCGGCACTACCGCGGGTGCGGCGGCAGACCGCCCGGCGGCGCTGCGCCTTCCGGGCCTGGGGGTATCCCGCAGGCCTCCTCAGAAACGTAGGCCGGATAAGGCATTTATGCCGCCATCCGGCACTACCGCGGGTGCGGCGCCTGACCGCCCGGCGGCGCTG
>NZ_JAKKOM010000054.1:0-18075 GCF_021739525.1 Klebsiella sp. 2019SCSN059
CGCCGGATAGATTCAAGCAAGCCAACTTGTCGTCAAAATCGGTGTTGCAAAAACGGGAGTGACCATAGATTCCGTTTGCCAAGCGGCCCCCATATTGAATGGCTGACGGTACTGGATTTCGATGAGATAAAAATAGACCGTATTTTTATTGCCAATATTGATGACCCGGTGAAGCGAGCGCTACTTGTTTCTGTGGTGAAAGGGTTACGTGGTACTGGCAAACCACTGGTGTTTGTAGGGGGGGAAACGCCAGGACAGTTTGAATTCGTCCGTTCTCTTGGCCTCGGTTACCTAGTTCAGGGCTGGTATACCGGAAAACCCGAAACAATATCTGCGATGAATATTCAGGGTTAAAACGATACGGGGCCCGGCCCGTATCGGCAACCCGACCCGTCAGCGTATCGCTTTCTGTCTGAAGCCGGTTCAGGTCGGCTTCTATCTGCGCGATGCGGCGGGAGATTTATTCAGAACGACTGCCGAAGTTCATCCGGCGAAGCTTATCCAGCTGCGCCTGCAGATGGTCTATTTCGCGCTCCCGGTCGGCCTGCTTTTCCAGCAGGGCGCGGTTCAGCGCTTCCTGTTCGGACAGGCGCTGTTTCAGCAGAAGGATGTCGTCAGGGGGAGGTGTTGTTCATAAGCCCGCATTTTACCAGGCTTATTCAACGACAACCAGGATAAAGAGGCCTACAACATGGTCAGGGACGTAAGCAGTCTTTTAGGCTGCCGCCAGTCGATGCCTTCCAGAAGCATTGCCAGCTGCGCCGGGGTCAGGAACACTTTGCCATCGCGGGCAGAGGGCCAGGCGAAGCGGCCGCGTTCCAGCCGGTTGGTCAGCAGGCACAGCCCGTCGCCGGTGGACCACAGCAGTTTGACCTTACTGCCGCTGCGGCCCCGGAAGATGAAGACATGGCCGGACATCGGGTCATCTTTCAGCATCGTCTGCACCTTTGCGGCGAGACCATTGAAGCCGTTGCGCATGTCGGTGATACCGGCAACCAGCCAGATTTTGGTGCCTGTTGGCAGGTGGTTATCACTTCTTTTATCTGTCCTGTGATGATCCTTATGACTTCGCCAGACTACTTCACCACACACATGGGTCTGCCAGATACCGGTTCGGGATGGATTTCCGCTTCTACGCTGAACACCGTCTTTAGAAGCTCTGGTTTCATCACTGCTTCCGGAGCACCTTGCGCCATCACGCGACCGCTTGCCAGTACCACCAGATGATCGCAATAGCGGCTGGCCTGATTCAGATCGTGGAGTACCGTCACTACGGTTTTCCCCTGCCTTTTGAGTTCAACCATCAGGCGCATCAGTTCAACCTGATGATTGATATCGAGGTAGGTCGTAGGCTCATCAAGAAGAATGAGTGGGGTATCCTGTGCCAACACCATCGCCAGAAACGCACGCTGGCGCTGGCCGCCGGAAAGCTGGGTTAACCTGCGGTCAGCCAGATTGCGCGTCCGGGTCTGACTCATTGCCACGTTGACCCGCTCGTTGTCTTCCGCGGAGAGTCGCCCCCACAACGACAGCCACGGGCTGCGGCCGTAGGAAACCAGTTCCCGTACAGTGATCCCCTCGGGGGATAAATGGTGTTGCGGCAGTAAAGCCAGGCGGCGAGCCAGCTGGCGGGCGGAAAAACCGGCTATGGGTTTTTCATCAAGCAATATCTCGCCAGAGTCTGGTGTTAACAGGCGAGAAAAACAGTTCAACAGCGTCGATTTCCCGCAACCGTTAGGGCCGAGCAGGGCCGTGATTTTTCCGGCAGGCAGGGCGAGAGAAAGTCCATCCAGCACGGTTTGTGCGCCATAGCTGACGGTCAGATTTTCAGTACGTAATCTCATTTATCGCATTCTCACAAGCAGCCAGACAAACCACGGTGCGCCGATAATGGCGGTCAGCACGCCTGCCGGAAGCTCCAGCGGCGGATGAATGATTCGTGCCAGCAGATCGGCAATGACCAGCAACAACGCGCCCGTCAGGGCCGAAACGGGCATCAGCCAGCGGTGACGCCCGCCGGCGATCCTGCGCACCATGTGCGGCACGACGAGACCAATAAAACTTATCGGGCCACAGACGGCCACGCCGGTTGCTGTCATCGCGACAGCCAGCATCAGCCCCTGGAACCGGGTGCGCTGAACCGACACGCCGAGCGTGGCTGCTCGTGCATCGCCCAGCGCCAGCAGGTCGAGATCGCGACAAAAGCGCAGGCTCAGCGGCAAAAACAGAATGAGCAACGGCACGGCAATCTTCACAAAGTGCCAGTCGCGCCCCCATAAGCTACCCGTCAGCCACAGCAGGGCACTGTTTACATCCTGCGGGTGCAGGAGCATCAGGTAATCCGTCAGGCTCGCCCAGCAGGCGGAAAGCGCCACGCCGGTGAGCGCCAGCTTCATCGGCTGGTGGGTCTTTGCCAGCATCTTCAGCAAGATCAACCCCGCCATACCGCCCGCAAAGGCCAGCAGCGGCAGCACCATCACGGATAGTGATGGCATAAGAAGCAGTGCTCCCACAGAGGCAAGGCTGGCGGCATGGTTAATGCCGAGAATATCCGGTGATGCTAGCGGGTTACGCACAATCCCCTGTACCAGCACGCCCGCCACGGCGAGGGCTGCACCGACAAACAGTGCCAGCAGCAAGCGCGGCAGTCGGTACTCCATCAATACATAATAATGCTCGCGTCCGTCCTGCCAGTCGGTCAGCAGCGCGCGCCACGGCACGGGGATCACCCCCATATGGAGTGATAACAGCGCACAGCCTGCCAGGGCAAGGGTGATGAAAATGACCAGCGCAATTTTCATCCTCGCCTCCTCACCAGCCAGACAAAGCAAGGACTGCCAATCAGCGCCAGCACTGCGCCTGCGGGCAGATCGCCGGGGAAGGCCAGCGCGCGTGCGAGTACATCTGCCATCAGCATCAGCGTGGCCCCCAGCAGCATGCTCACCGGCAGTACGTTGCGCTGATCGAAGCCTGCCCAGAAGCGCGCCAGATGTGGCACCAGCAGGCCGATAAACGCCACCGGACCTGCCACACTGACGCACGCGCCAACCAGAAGCAGCACTAACATATTGATGATCAAACGTAGTCTCGGCAGGTTCACTCCCAGCGTATGGGCGGTACTGTCGCTGACGTTGAGCAGGTTCAGTTGATTCGCCAGCAGCAACACGACAGGGACTGCAGTGACCACCACCGGCAAGAGCTGCCAGACATCCTGCCAGTGGGCGTGGGACACTCCGCCTGCCAGCCAGTAAAAGATGCCGTAAGCATGATCTTCGGCCAGCAGCAGGGTGATGCGGGTCAGGGCCATACAAAAGGCCGACAGCGCGATACCCGCGAGGATCAGTTTGTTTCTGTCCTGGGTATGACGAAACCCGCCTCCTGCGGTCATGACCAGCAGCCAGCTCACGCCGCCCCCGCATGCCGCGATGAACGACAGGGAATAGCCTGCAACCGGCGTCGGACTCAGCGCGCTGGTAAGCGCCATAGCCAGCGCCGCGCCGCTGTTAATGCCGAGCAGTGAAGGAGAGGCCATTGGGTTGTGGGTCAGGGTTTGCAGCAGCGTGCCCGCGAGCGCCAGGCTTGCGCCGATCAGAACGGCGACCAGGCTTCGCGGCAAACGAAGGTTTTGCACCAGCGCTTCTGGTAGCGTTGGCGTGTGTCCAGGCAGCAGGGCGCGGATTGCGTCTGCTCCGGAAACAGGAATGGCCGAGTAGCAAAACAGACTCAGCCAGAAAATAATAATAAGTACTGCAACGGGAAGCCCCGACAGCAGCACCGGGTGTTTTAGCGCGGTCATTTCACATCGGTAAGCGGCTGATGGTGGGAGATTTTTACCGTGTCAGCGGCAATACGCTCTGCGGCAAAAATACCGCGCATCCGCGCCCAGGCGTTACTGTCGACTGAAGCAACCTGCTGCTTCTGCGCGGCGGTTAATATCTGCCAGAGCGGATCTTGTTGCCAGCGTTTAACAATGCTCTCTTCGCGATAGTGGGCAACCAGCAGCCAGGCAGGATTGACCGCCAGCAGTTGCTCCAGGCCGATGGACGGCATGGACGCGCCCGCCATCGCAGCGGGAACGTTCAGCCCCAGAGAAGCCAGCACGCTGCCGGTCCAGGTCTCCTGGGTATGCAGGTTGAATAGCTGTTCGCGTGATGTGCCAAAGGCCACGCGTGTCCCTGTGGGAAGCTGGCTGGCCCACTGCGCCATCTTCTCTTTATGTTGTTCCAGACGCGCCTGCATCTCTCGTTTTTTACCTACCACTTCGCCGATGATAGCCGCTGAGTGCAAATTTTCAGCGTAGGTTTCGTTGCGGGACTTAAGCAGCAGTACCGGCGCGATTTGCTGCAAGGCGGTGTAAATCCCCGCATGGCGACTGCTGTCGGCAATGATCAGGTCTGGTTTCAGGGCAGCAATGGCTTCCAGGCTCGGCTGCGCGCGCGTTCCGACGGACTGCCACGGTTTCAGGTGCGCACGCACTTCGGGCAGGATGCGTTTTGCATCGTTATCGTCGGCAATACCGATCGGGCTGACGTCCACGGCGGCCAGCGCATCGGCGAACGAGAGTTCCAGCACCACAATCCGTTGTGGCGTTTTATCGAGTGTAAACGTGCCGTGTTCGTCCTGAACCGTGGCGGCAAAGGCGTGGCCGATCACCAGCAGCAGGCCTGCAAAAAGAAAACGGATAAATGCCAACATATTCACATTCCAGCTAAAAGCCCGGCAAGCCGGGCGTTAACACATCAGAACTTCAACGACCCCTGCATATACAGCGTGCGCGGCTGGCCTGCTTAGATGCCTTTGTTGTTGTCGTCATAAGAGCGGATGAAGTAGTCCTGGTCGAAGATGTTTTTCACACCGAACGCCAGGTTCAGATCTGCCATCTGCGGGCCAAAGTCATACGCCACGCGTGCGCCCCAGAGCATGAAGCCGGGAATGCGGCCGGTACTGCCGTCGGCGCTCTCTTTCACCGTATTGGCGTTATCCGCAAACTGGCTGGACTGGAAATCGCTGTTCAGATTGAACGTCCAGTTGCCCGGCTTGTAGTCCACGCCCAGCGTGCCTTTATGTTTCGGGGAGAATGGCACCTGATTGCCATAGGTGTCGCCTTTCTCGCGGATTTCCGCGTTCACATACGCATAGCTGGCGTAGACGGAAACGTTATCAAGCGTTGGCGTTAGCGTACCCAGGTCGTAACGTGCCTGCGTTTCCAGCCCGGTATGGCGCGTTTTGCCACGTGCAGTGACGGTGTCGTTGGTCTGGTTGGAGTCGTACTGATTGTTAAAGTTAATCAGGAACAGCCCCATTTCCGCCGTCAGCGCGCCGTCGTCGTAGCGGGTACCGAGTTCCCAGGTTCGCGCTTTTTCCGGTTCCACATTGCCGCTTTGCACAGCCTTGCCAATCTGGCTGTACTGTACGGTGCCGAACGAGCCTTCAGTGTTTGCATAAAGATTCCAGCTGTCAGTCAGGTGATAGAGCACGTTCAACGCCGGAAGCGGTGCGTTATAGCTTACCTCTTCGTGCGTGCCTTTGATGGCGTTGTTCTGGTATGACTCGATATGTTCGAAACGCATACCCGGCGTGATGGTCCAGTTGCCGATGTCGATTTTGTCATCCAGATACCAGGCGTGCGCCTCGGTGCCGGAACGCGTGTCGCGGTCGTAAGGGCTTGAGCCGGACGGCAACTGCCCGCTGCTGGTGGCGGTGTAGTAACGCATTTCATGCGTTGATTCATTCACATAGCGATAGCCCACGCCCACTTCGTGCGCGGAAGGGCCGATCATAAAGCTCTGGCTGTAGCGTGGCTCAATACCGCGCACCCAGTAGTTACGCGGCGAGAGGGTGATGCGTTTGCCTTGCTCCAGGTAGCCGCTGCGCAGGGTTTGGGTGTAGAACCCCAGAATGTTGAATTTATGCTGGCTGTCCGGCTGGAACTGGTAGCCCAGGCTCGCCAGCTTGCGACGGCCCCAGAAGCGGTCATACGGGCGGGTGGATTGCCAGCGATCGGCGTCGTAATCCGCGCGGGACAGGCCGCCGGGCATGTCGGCTTCACCATCGTAATATTGCAGCAGGCTGTTGAAGGTGTGCACCTCATTCGGCGCATATTTGCTTTTCAGCATCAGGTCGTCGATGCGGGTGGCGCTGTGCTCGCGCCAGTCACTGCCGCGCGTGCCGGAGTAGAGCAGCGCGGTGCCAAAACCGTTGTCCGCTGTGCCGCCCACCATCAGGTTGTGCGTCTCTTTCGGGTTGTTTTGTGAAGAGGTTGGGCTGAGCTGACCTTCCACCCCCGCCTCGATACCAAAGTCCTGCGGAATGGCGCGGGTAACAAAGTTCACCACGCCGCCCACGCTCTGCGGTCCGTAACGCACCGCACCACCACCGCGCACCACGTCAATGGCATCCATGTTGCCGAGCGAAACGGGAGCCAGTGAAAGCTGCGGCTGACCGTAAGGGGCAAAGGGGACGGGGATGCCGTCCATCAGGACGGTCGAGCGGCTGGCGAGGCGTGGGTTCAGGCCCCGGATGCCAAAGTTCATCGCCAGGTCGTGGCTGCCGGTGCCGTTGTTTTCCGGCGCGCTGACGCCAGGGATGCGGTTAAGCACCTCACGCATGGTGGTTGCGCCGGTTTTGGCGAAATCCTCACGGCGGATCACGTCACGCGCGCCAGCATGTTCAAATACGTCGTTTTCACGCGCATCGCCCAGCCAGTCGCCGACCACGGTCAGGGCATCTTCTTTTGGCGCGGGCGCGGGCTCCAGCGTCCAGCTGTTATTTCCCAGCGGTTTTACCTGCAGTCCGCTGCCGTCCAGCAGCTGTTGCAGGCCGCTCTCGACGTCGTAATCTCCGTGCAGGCCGTTGCTCTGCTTGCCGCGCGTCAGGCTGGCGTCAACCGAGAGGGTAATTCCGCTGTGTGCGGCATACTGATTGAGCGCTTTGTCGAGCGATCCCGGTGCGATATCAACCTGTGCAGCAAAAGCGGAAAACGAGAGACCGGCCAGCGGCAGCAGGCTCAGGCGAATGGCGTTAACCAAAGGAGTTGTTTTACGAAAAACGCGTAACGGCGTCATACCTTCTCCATCATCATTTTTGTTGTGTTCAGCTATGAGTCGAACGAGAAGGGTAAAAAGGACAATCGAAATGAGAAATATTTTTCTTACAGCGGTGAAATGTTTATCCAGTACCGCGTAATAGACTGAATTTTAACGGGAAGCGTTTGAGCGATAACGTTCAGGATCGCATCGGTATTTTTCAGCGGGAACGTCCCGCTCAGGCGCAGCCCGGCAACGGCGGGATCGCAGCGCAGAACGCCGTTGCGGTAACGGCTTAGCGTGGCTATCACCTCACCCAGCGGTTTATCGCTGAAGCTCAGGATGCCCTTCGTCCAGCTTGTACTCTCGTCATCCAGCGGTTTCACTGCGCCAAACTCAGAGGCGCTGAACTGCAGGCTTTCACCAGCGTTCACGATGCGTTTTTGCGCGGGGGCACTGGCGAGAAGCACTTCCACGGCGTGCTGCTGCACGTCAAGCTGCGTGAAATTATCCTGCTGGCGGACGGTAAATTCTGTCCCTAAAGCGGTGAGTTGGCCCTGACGGGTCAGGACGCGGAAGGGGCGTTGCTGCGCATCTTTCGCGGTAGTAATGGCGATTTCACCGTACCAGAGCCGGACGGTGCGCTGATGCGCATCATAACGCACATCCGCCGCGCTTTGGGTATTCAGCGTGAGCAGGGAGCCATCTTCCAGTTGCTGACGGCTGACTGCGCCTTTGGCGGTGCGGTAATCTGCCCGCAGACCTTCGCCGGTTTCCGACTGCCAGAGTTGCCAGCCTCCGCCAGCGCCGAGCAACAGCAGTAATCCTTTCATCACGTGACGGCGGGTGAGGCGGGTATCGTGCAGCGCCCGGCTGGCAACGTCGCCAGGCACACCGCCAAGCTGGTTGCGCAGGTTTTCAACCTGCTGCCAGGCCCACTGGTTATCCTGATCCTGTTCATACCACTGTTGCCAGCGCGCTTCCTGTTGTGGGCTGACGCGCTCGCCGCTTAGCACGGCATACCAGTGGGAAGCTGAACGCAGCGCCTGACGGCGGGAATCGGTTAACGAAGGATTCATAACCCATGCTCCAGACGAAACAGCAGGCAGTGCTCGACGGCTTTCGCCACGTATTTTTTCACGGAGCTGACGGAAACACCGAGTTTGTGCGCAATCTCGCTGTATGTCAGGCCATCCAGTTGCGAAAGCAGAAACGCTTCACGTGTTTTTCCGTTTAGCCCGTCCAGCATGCTGTCGACGAGTTGTAGGGTCTCGAGCTGGCTTTCGCGTTCCTCAGGTGAAGGCGCTACCCCCTCCGGCATAAGCGCCAGCATCTCCAGATACGCTTTTTCCAGCGCGTTTCGGCGAAACAGGTCCACCATCACGCGTTTGGCGATAGTGCACAGGAAAGAGCGAGGATCGCGGATCGTCGAGAGCGTTTCGCTGCTCATTACCCGCAAAAAAGTGTCCTGGGCAATGTCATCTGCATCAAAGGCAGACTGGAGTTTGCGCGTCAGCCAACTTTTCAACCAGCCGTGATGGGTGCCATAAAGCGACTCGAACGTTAAGGAAGCTGTGGTAGTGGCACGGTCAGACATGCGGAGTGCATCAAAAGTTAATTATCACGTAGCCATATTAATATGAGAATGGTTATCATTACAATTGGAAATAAAATTGTTTCCAATAAACATTTTTAACATGTTGTTTTTCTAAGTGTTATAAGGTAGGTATAAAATGGGATGGATCCTCTGCTTCTGGCATCTGTCGGTCAGAATGACATCATGATGTGGTCTGCTATTATTGACATCCTCCCCGCCCTTTAGGGCGGGGAGGATGTCAACTATGAGTGTTGCCTGAAATGTCGCCAGCCCCCGGTACAGCAGAAGTATCTCGGGCTTTCTGCGTTTGCTCCTGGTGGGTATGGCCCCCGCAAGCGGGGGTTATTGCTAACTGTCGTTTCAACAAAAAGTAACTTTTTTCACTTTGCCCCTCAGTACAAATTAGGGGCTTGCCGCGGATGTACCATGCCTGAATATCTTCGAGTGATGATTTGGTGCGGCTTTGTTGAATAAATCAGATTTCGGGTTCCACCTGACTGACCTGCTGCCAGAGCGGGGCGTGATGCTCCGGCACGGTCTGCCAGCCGGATGCAGCCGAACAGAGACGGTGCGATGCCATCTGCTGCTCATTACTGTAGATCCGCAGTTCATCATCCAGCGAAATCCGTATTGATACCGGCTGGCCACACAGGCTTTCCGGCACGCTGTAACGGTTTCCGCCAACCTCGATATAGCCATCCCAGGAGACATGACGGATATCGAAGTAGCTGGTATCGAAGTCCGTATCCGGCAACGGCTGCAGATGCTCCTGTTCCTGCGTGAAGCGCTGTTCCGGTGTCTGCCTGAACTGGCGAAGTTCCCGCCTGTCGGCAACGTCAGCCATCCACTGCTCCAGTAGCTGATTAACCTGGGCGAAGCTGTCGAACCGGCGGTACCGGACGAAGAAGTTCTCCTTGAGGTATTTCACCATCCGCTCCACCTTACCTTTGGTTCTGGCCCTTCGTGGACGGCATGCCCGTGGCAGGAAGCCATAGTGATCGGCCAGCAGCAGGAACCCGGAGTTGAACACCATCTTCCCGTTGTTATTTTTCAGCACTGCGGCTTTCTGATTATCGACCAGCACGGTTTTCACGCTGCCGCCGAAGTAGCGGAAGGCGCGGACCAGTGACTCATAGGTATGTTCAGCATCCTGCTTTGGTGCCGCGAAGACATGGAAGCGACGTGAGAACCCCAGCGTGTTAACCGCGAAGTTAACCCTGCATCGTTGCCCGGCAACCTCAGCCTCAACTTCTCCCCAGTCATGCTGGAGCTGGTAACCGGGCTGAGTTTCGAAGCGAACCGTTTTCTTCGATGGCCGCATCTTACGTTTTGGCTGGATGTAGTAACGCAACATGGAGCGTCCGCCGGTATAACCCATCGCTTTGATTTCCGCGAGGATGACCTCGCCGTTCCAGACATTCTCAGCCAGACGCATGTCGATATAGTCCATGAACGGCCTGAGTTTGGCCTGAAGTGGTCAACAAAAACTGGCCACCGCGTTAGAGTTTTTCCAGTATCGGTTTTCTGATTCGTTTGGCGGTAACCCACCATTATATTCGTGCGGTCTTAGTGCGCTGTAATATCCAACTATATAGTCCGTTATTGCGTGAGCTGCATCGCTGAAGCTTACATAGCCCGTCGCCGGCACCCATTCGTTCTTCAGACTCCTGAAGAAGCGCTCCATTGGGCTGTTATCCCAGCAGTTTCCACGCCGACTCATACTCTGCCTGATCCGGTATCGCCACAGTAACTGCCGGAACTGCCTGCTCGTATAATGGCTGCCTTGGACGCCCTTCTAAGAGTCAAGCTGTTATCGGGATACTGTTGATCCGCCTGTTTTGATTGCGCAGTAACGTGTAAACTTCGCGGGAGATATATCGCTTTAGACAGCGTATCGCTTCCATTTTTGTATGTCCTTCGGCTACACGCCTGGCGACATATTCCTTTGTTTTTGCGTCAGTTCGTAAGCGTCCGATGGCGATGATGTGAAGTGCACTATTTGCAGCACGATCTCCACCACGATTAAGTCGGTAACGGTTCGTTTTTCCAGAAGAAACGGGGACCGGGCTGACACCACACAGTGCCGCAAATCCTGATTCTGATCTTAACCGTTGAGGATTGTCTCCGGCAGTGATCAGCAACTGTGAAGCGCTTTCGTATCCGATAGCATTACGTTTAATCAGCTCAGGTGCCAACTCGTCGACAATTGCCGCAATCATGACATCCAGATCAGCGATTTCGTCATGTAACTCGAGATAGCGTCGGGCAAGGGACTTTAATGAAATGCGATAAACGTTGGTTACATTGCGGTATTTACTGGCATCAGGTCTCCAGGAACCCAGGGTCCTGATGAGCTGCATGCGCGTCATATTTCTGAGCTGTTCACGTAATTCATCCGGGGCAGAGATAATATTTGAATGGATAATCTGGAGAGCGACTCTGCGGGCTGATATTGCTGTTTTTCGGCAAGTTTTTAATACCCGCAGGGACTCAATCATGCCATCACGCGTTTTGGGAGTAACTGTCCTGATGCCTGAGAATGCTGCATGAGCGGCACATTCAGCATCAATTGTGTCACTTTTACCCCGTTTGCGTCGCTCCATCCGGTCTGGAGCAGTCACCTCAAGAACTTCTAACCCGGCGTTCTGAAAATAACGAAGCAAACCGGAACCATAGGTACCTGTGCACTCAACACCAATTCGCTTTAATGTCCCAAACGAGGTCATCCATGCCAGCATCTGCCGGTAACCTTGTCGTGTTGTGGAGAAATACTGAGTCCCAAGGACTTTATTGTTCTGATCTACGACAGCGGCAACGTGCAAATCTTTATGTGTATCCATGCCACCCACAACGGCAGCTTCGGTAACTTTATCAACCATGACAGAGCTCCTGTGAGGAAACAGAGTTGAATCTCCAGACAGATAACCCGGACAGGACAGTAACGAGACAAGCCGTCAGGCCCTTCTTGAGTCACGCGCATCGGTGAGGAGATGCCTCGCATGAAGGCGCTTCCGGCAACCGACGGGTCCAGGGCAGGACACAAAAGGTCGATCGCTGTGTGAGTCAGGATGCGGGAAGGTCTTCACTGCATCAGTAATCACACCAATCTGGTTAAACGGCAAACTAAGTGGTGGTAAAGACTGATATCGGCATTATTACTGTCACTATGGAACATCACTCCGGCTGGTTTACCGCGAGCTTCCCACGCCATTTCCAGCGCTTTGATGGTCAGCTTGCTGTCCGGCGAGAATGACATTGCCCAGCCCACCGGTTTCCTTGCGAACATATCGAGAACAACGGCGAGGTACGCCCAGCGTTTACCTGTCCAGATATACGTCACATCGCCGCACCACACTTGGTAGGTTCTGTCACTGCGAACTGTCGCTCAAGGTGATTCGGGATAACGATGTGTTCATGACCACCACGTTTATACCGGTGGGTAGGCTGCTGACAACTCACCAGCCCCAGTTCTTTCATAAGCCTGCCAGCAAGCCAGCGTCCCATTTTGAAGTCTCTCAGGGTTGCCATGATGGCGATACTTCTTGCGCCAGCAGAGCCGTGGCTGATGCCATGCAGTTCAAGTACCTGACTGCGTAATACAGCCCGTCTGCCGTCTGGCTTTTCAGGACGGTTTTTCCAGTATTTGTAGCTGCTGCGATGAACCCCGAACACATGGCAGAGAGTGGCCACAGGATAACGCGCCCTGAGTTTCCCGATTATCGAGAACTGTTCAGGGAGTCTGACATCAAGAGCGCGGTAGCCTTTTTTAATATTTCATTTTCCATTTCAATACGTTGTAGCTTTTTCCTGAGCTCACGGATTTCAATTTGTTCCGGGGTAATGGGGGAGGCTTTTGGTGTTTTGCCCTGCCGTTCATCACGTAATTGTTTCACCCATCGCGTCATTGTGGAAAGGCCGACATCCATAGCGCTGGCTGCATCTGCCTCGGTGTAGTTCTGGTCAACGACCAGTTGAGCGGATTCGCGTTTAAACTCTGCGCTGAAATTTCTTTTTTTCATTATGACACCTGTGTTGTTCTGAGGTGAGCATATCACCTCTGTTCAGGTGGCCAAATTCAGTAAACCACTTCAGTATAACGTCAAGTCGAGTGTTAAACGAATTGTAGCTTCTGTTAAGGAGGGTAAAAGAGTTGCTTTCATTGCTCACCAAAATTTAGAGTTGAGGGATGTCGTGGTATCAATGTTCAGCTCAATGCTTCCAGAACAGTCGCGCGTAATACATGGCCCATTTGGTTTTGGCATGGATACTGAGATTGAATTTATTAAGAAGCGAAACAGTGCTGACGAAGGTTATCTCGTTATTTTTCTTAATCAGCAAGACTCTTACTCATGGTTAAAACTTATCGCGGGTGATTCACCTGAAAAAGCAATTGCGTACAACTTTGACTTCATCCCTGATCTGGAGAGTGAACATGAAACTAAATGAGACGTCTGGCGTATGCGAAGATGTGCATCTAAATACATTTGTCATCGACCCGGCAACAGCCCGACGTTTTGAGTGCGTTAAAGAGATGGTTCGTAAGCAGGGGTTCAATAACATCACGGAGCCGGAAATCATTGATGCCATATTGTCTGAAATAACAGCTGCAGATGCAGCCGGAATTTTTATTGAGTACAAGTTAAAAGCCACCAAACCTTTGCTTTCTACAGATTAGGGCTTTACAGAGCTTTTTTTTATGTTTTCATATTCATAAATTAGAAAATGAGAACCAGTAAATTGAATATGATTTTAAAAGAAGAAATTGTTTTGGGTATCTACAGCTGGCTTCATATGACTCCGGTCAGCATGCTGGTAAGAAACATAACCAGCGATCAGGGAGGGGATTACGCGATCGTCCGCTTTACCGTCGATAGCCGGGGGGTCCAGATGGGGCCTAAGGCACAGGGCCAGCTTCTTTGTTCATTCGGGTTTAATGTAAAGGAATCCTGTGAGGCCGACCCTAAAGACGGTCCAGGCCTCATAAAGGCCGAAATGATGAACGGTGTTATGCAGCTGGTACCGGAATGCATTGAGCTCACAGACAGCCAAACCCAGGCAATCAGGAAAGAAGTAACCGTGTTTAACAGGGTCTGTGCAATGCAACTCCTGGGGGGGCATGGGAATGCAAGGTCTCTGTGGGAGAAAGAAATTCTTCCCCGGATGAAAGTGCGCAGACAACTACATTGAGGCAAGGCGATGAGCAAAGTGCATTGTATTAGTGGTATTACCTGGAAAAACTCCGATAGCGCGTCTTTCAAAGTATATGCCAGCATTGCTGCTGTATTCAGCCTTGGCCTGGTCACAGCTACCGTCAGGAACTATGAAATTCTACAACTGACTGTTCCGTATACCTGGTATGTTTTCTTCACTGCATTCTGGCTTCTGTTCCCGTCCTTTACGGTCTCTTTCCGGGAGCGGGAAGGGCGTCTGTTTACCTCGATGGGTTTTTACGGGTTAAAACTGTTCACTCTCGATCGCCCTGTCTCCGATGGGTACTGGCTGGTCACGATGGAGAAAAACCGTTATCGCCTCGTCAGAGTATGCAGGGACGGGCGACGCCAGCCTGTATGGCTGACGTTTAAGTCTTTACCAGAGTTTGTTTAACGATTACCGTCGCACGTTCAGGAATACGATACGGGAGACGATATGAATACTGACTTTGCCCATTACAACGAAGAGCAACTACGCAAACTCGGTGAGCTGCACAGTTTACTCCGTCACAGCGATATCGGCTCATCTTACCTTGCCACGCTCCCGGAGCCCCGTAGTGTTGAGGAGTTGAATCCTCCACAGGAAATCAATGTGACTCATTCGGTACCCGACGTCGACACCCTGGTGGATATTTACCGGCAGCAGCGGGTTGATAAAGTCCATGTCAGGGATGAGCATTATTCAACCAAAATCACCCGAAAATATCCCGGGTTCGTTGTGGTCAGAAACAATCATGATCAGGTGATGTCGCTGGTGGGTGAAATCAACCGGCTTCGCGACAAATTTGCTGAGGCTGTAAAAGCTATCACTCATTACCAGGACTCCCGGTCAGAAATTCTGCATCAGGTTTACCCGTGGCTGGTGACTTTACAGGTGTCCCGTAATATCCGGATCGTTACTGAGCAAATTCGCTCCCTGGGGTTCACCTGGCAAATCCCTGTCATTCATAAATTTACCCGGCTGGAAACGGTTATCGACCGCTTACGCAGGGAGATAACTGAGCTCCAGCCGGATATCAGTCTGACAAAACAGGATGTTGAACGGCTGAAACAGGAACGAACCGAAGAAATCATGATGCTGTCGTTGCTCAATGATGAAGTGAGTCATGACGATGAAAATTTGAGAAAATTTCGGCTTATCCGGGAAAGTAACTTTCCGGCTGTTAACGTCAATATCCGGTACACCAGTCCTGAAGATCCAGATGATGTTCATGGGCCGTACAAACTCAACTTTCGCGCGCCTTTACCATTAATTTTGTTCAGCGAACCGGGCCGGTTTAATCCGTTAAAAAATTACGTAAAAGGTGAAAGGCAGAAGCGCGGCGATTTTAATGAAAAATATCGTTCTGTCCTGCCCCGTATAGGGCTGGTGGAAGTCATCAGGGAGTCAAAATGAGCCGGATTTTAACCGGGATTTGTGAAGCTGATCCGGCCAGGAGGTTATACAAAGTGGCCGTCAGTAGGGGAAACACTTTTCTGTCTGCAAAAGAACGTTTCCGTGTACAGGTCTGTTTCAAAAATGCCATAACACATCCAGATGAAGATCGGCTGCTGGCCGAGCTGTTGACTGTTCATCACTTCCTGGCTGACACCTCTATTTTATGGCATATGGAGCAAAAAACTTATGCATGCACCACGACATGGGCCACCACGTCCACATGGCTGCCAGAGATATATCAGCGTCAGGCCAGCACGCCCAATGTGGTAAAGATTATCAAATTTATGCACGCCCGGTTTCCAGGCCTTAAAACGGTTGCAGAAACAAATGAGCAGGGTTACGAACAGGCGCTTACCAGTGTGGATTTTGAAATTCCTTACTGGCCGGTGCTGCCGAAATTCGAATCTGATATAGGAACGATACAGGTAACGATTGCCGGGATGATCCGTTACACAGAAACGATGAGCAATAAAGATTGTAAAACCCCTCTCGACTTAATGATAAAAAGTTTTAAGTCAGGGTTGATCCCGATAGAGAAAATGCCGTTGAGTAAGACTGAAAGGCTTATGCCTCTGAATATCAACACCGCTGGTAAGATATTTACACACGCGACATGGCCGAGATGTCGTTACATTTTCGTACCGGATGAGGCGGGAGTAATGAAACTGGTTAACGTGGTCAAATTAAGATTAAAGC
Organism: Klebsiella sp. 2019SCSN059; assembly: GCF_021739525.1. Lineage (NCBI taxonomy): Bacteria > Pseudomonadati > Pseudomonadota > Gammaproteobacteria > Enterobacterales > Enterobacteriaceae > Klebsiella > Klebsiella sp. 2019SCSN059. The sequence goes on from NZ_JAKKOM010000054.1 coordinate 15,967, forward strand.
CTCTGGAGGAAAAATGACTTACGCTATTTTCTTGTTAGTAACTGCTGTTTGTGCATTCGGATTAAATTATCTGACAAACAAAATCTGTTCCGGTACGGGTATGATTAACCAGAGTGGAGGCTCTAATGTACACGCCTTACGGTGTATCACATCGTTCCTCCTTCTCCTTGTCTCACTCTGGCTTCCTGTCAAACCTGCCGTGATCAATCTGGCAGTAGAGTTTGCTGCACTGGTGAATTTTATTGCATCTGTCACTCTCTATACCGTTGCAAATTTCCGGGAAAAACGGAGATTAAAAAAACAAAGAAAAGAAGAAAAAGCTGCTCAAAAAGGATAATCCATGATATCGCCTCTCATTTTCCTTCGTGAGACGCACCAGAACTGATTCAGGCACAGGGTAACGTATTTTCCGGTTTCCTGGCTGCCTTCGCAATTATTCCGAGCAGGGAGCAATGTCAACCGTTTTTAAATATCATCCGGAGTTTTCATGAATAATAAAAGAACGATTACCACTCGAGAGCAGATTAAAATTAATGGGGAAATTCGTGAGAGAACAGCAACCCATATTGTTACCGGTGCTCATGGGTACGAAACCCTTTGCATAAGTGGTTATATTGTCGAACATAACGAGATGGGTGAGGTTATCCATAACAGCGAAAAGTTAGCGGAAGATTTGTTACCTGTTACCTGCCCCACATGCAGGGTCATTTGGTATCACACCCATGAATTTACACTCGATGATTTTGACAGTCTTTCAGGAAAAGGGGATTTTGTTGTGACAGATTTGAAAGAACTGAATATCTGAAAAGTTCATAAGTGACCAGCGCTCAGAAACATGTTGCTGAGTGCTGGCGTTTCTCTCAGTAAAATCTATATGTCGTCCAGATGATTACGCATAAAGCTTACCATGGCTTTTTCACTGGCAAGATATCCACGGATATAACGGAAGACCATCTTTGGATCAGACCAGTTCCCCATCTCGGTAATCTTTTCCAGGGAGTACCCGGCCTTAAACAGCTCTATGGCTCCCCCCACACGCACACTGTGTCCTGTCCATGTCCGGTACCGCCCGGACTGTCGGTTACTGTCGCTGACCTTCCCGGCAATCCCCCAGAGGCGTGCAAATGCCTGGTTCAGTGAATTAGAGGACAGCATTCCAACATCTTCCCGTGATACCTTTGATTCATTCTGTAACTGCGTCAGTAACCCCTCACTGAATCCTGCTTTGACCAGCATCCTGTCTATGGATTTACCCCGGGATAGCTTACTGCTGGTGGACGGGAAATATCGGTTCGTATGGATGTTTACAGGCTGAAAAAGAAAACGGTGCCCGAAGGTTTCGGTATCGGTGTATTCCACCGTCTCAATCAACCGTCTGACATGCTGACTGCATTGTGGTGAGAGCTGAAATGTCAGGTTACTTGAAAGGCTTGTCTTGGTCCGCATGACATCCAGAAGGTAACAGGACGTGTCATCTTGCCATTTCAGGTCGCCGGTTTTAATCCTTCGAATTTCCACGTTACGCAGCAGGGTTTCAAACCCAACCCATATCATTGCAAGGTCCCGTATGTCTCTCAGGTCGTCGCTTTTATGCAGCGACCGGCGAAGAATATTGAGATCGGATATAAGAAATGGAAGGGCCTGACCGGTGACGATTTTTTTCTCATTCTCCCGCGCCCGCCATACCTGAACCAGTGCTTTTATCAGAACGTTGCGGAAGTCTGGAAAACCCAGGCTGCTGTTAACGCTTGAAAGGCATGCAATAAAATGAGAGATAGTCGCCATTTTAACGGATCCATTCAGCCCATTAATATAGCGCTCGACATCAACCGCTGTGACCGGGAAGGGGGTCAGACCGTGCCTGGCGCACCATGCAGACCAGACACTCGTGACCCTTAACTGACTTCTGGCCGTATTGTACCGGCGAAACCGCAACAGCTTGAGTGCATCCAGAGCACTTATGTCATCGGTTCGTGAGATAGCAACCAGTTTGGTTTTATCTGTCATGGGAAGATCTCATGTCTTTTCACTGATGTCGCGGTAGGGATACCCGTTACCGGATACCCCCCGCACAGATCCCGGCGTGCGCGATTTACGCACCGGGCTCCT
>NZ_JAKKOM010000055.1:0-16348 GCF_021739525.1 Klebsiella sp. 2019SCSN059
ACTGCGGGCGTGGAGCCTCGTTTGTGTCGGGTGGCGGCTAACGCCTTACCCGACCTACGTTTACGTGCCATTTGTCATCCCGGGCAGCGCTCCGGAAAAACGCACCCCGCGACGGGAAACCTGGCGTAGAAAAAATAGTGGCAGCGGCATCCGCGCTGAATTCACGCCAAAGAAAACCCCGGTCACGCCAGACGCGACCGGGGTTTTTTCATTGCTATCCTTCCCGCTTAACGGCGTTCGAGGATCTCAAAGCAGTAGCTGTGGGAGTTCTGCGCGTCGGCGTCATGAAACTCGCTGAACACCGATTCCCACTGGTCCGGATCGTAATCCGGGAAATGGGTATCGCCTTCCACTTCCGCATCGATATGGGTCAGATAGAGCTTCTGCGCCTTCGGCAGGAACTGCTCATAAACCCGACCGCCGCCGATCACCATGATCTCTTCCACATCGCCGCAGGCGGCAATCGCTTCGTCAACGGAGGAGACCCACTGCACGCGATCGTCGCTGCCTGGCTTGCTGCTGATCACGATATTTTTACGCCCCGGCAACGGGCGCCCAATGGATTCCCAGGTCAGACGCCCCATCACTACCGGCTTATTTAATGTGTTGCGTTTGAACCAGGCGAGATCGGCAGGCAGGTTCCATGGCATGGCGTTTTCCATACCAATGACGCGATCTACCGCTAACGCCGCAATCAGACTGATCATTCATTCATTCCTGAGTACAAAAAATTGTCGCCACTATACGGAAAGCGTACAACTTCGTCGACTGGCCGGAGGGTAAAGAATAAGAAAATTTTCTGATTTGCTGGCAAGCCCACGTTCGTGCCGTGGGCCGCCAGAACAGGATCCAAACGAAAACAAAATGTTACTGATTAACGTCAGGCGGAGGGCTTATTTTCCGGCTCATCGGCGATATCGCCGGTGTGCCTACCCTCTTCCGTCCCCTGCCAGCCGTGACGCTGCACCAGCGACAGATGATGACGATCTTCGTTGATGATGCCGGTCAGCATATCGCTGGTCCGCTTGAAGACCGCCACCCGCGACGCCGCGTCGTTTTCCGCCATCGCCACCATCTCTTCGACCATCTGCAGGTTGAAGCGACGGAACAGATCGGCCCGCTCGCGCGCTTCATACGCGCCGAGCCCCAGCGCCTCCAGCGTCATCCGGCCGGATTTCAGCGCCGCCTCGAAGGTTTCACGCTCCGGGGCTTCGACGCCAGCCTGACGCAGCTGGATATAGTGATCGACATCGCGGGCGCGGGAGATAATCTGCAGATGCGGAAAATGCTCTTTTACCCTCGCCACCAGCTCCAGGCTGACGTGCGGATCGTCAATGGCATTGATCAGCACCTCCGCCTTTTCGGCGCCAGCCGACTCCAGCAGATCGACCCGGGTGGCATCGCCGTAGAAGACCTTCATATCAAATTTGCGCAGAGTATCGACATGGTCCGGGTCGTGATCGAGGATCACCATCTTCACCCCGCTGGAGAGCAGCAGTCGCCCGGCGATCTGCCCGAAGCGGCCAAAGCCGGCGACAATCACCCGCGGCTGCTCTTCATCAATCTCGTCCGCATCCCGCGCCTGGCCGCTGGACGATTTCTCCAGACGGGTCAGCAGCACCAGCAGGATGGGGGTTGCCGCCATCGACAACGCCACCGCCAGGGTCAGCGCCTTTGCCCATTCGCCGTCCAGCACCTCCGCCATCCGCGCGGCGCCAAAGACCACAAACGCGAACTCACTCCCCTGCCCCAGCAGCACCGCAAACCAGCGGCGCTGGGCGCGAGGCACGCCAAGCGGCCTGGCGATAAGCCACAGCATCAGCATTTTTATCGCCAGGAAACCCACCAGCAAAATCACAATACGCAGCGGATGGGTAACCAGGGTGCCGAAATCAATCGACATCCCGACGCCGATAAAGAACAGCCCCAGCAGCAGGCCTTTAAACGGCTCAATATCGCTCTCCAGCGCATGGCGATACTCGGAGCTGGCCAGCAGCACCCCGGCGAGAAACGCCCCCATCGCCATCGACAGCCCCACCTCTTCCAGCAACAGCCCAAAGCCGAAGACCAGGAACAGGGCCACGGCGCTGAACACTTCGCGCAGACCGGAACGGGCGACAAAGCGCAGCAGCGGACGGGTCAGATAGCGCCCCAGAACCACCACCAGCGCCAGCGCCGCGGCCACCTTCAGCGCGGAGAGGGCAAAAGCCATCAGCGAAGTGGCGCCGCCGCTGGCCGCCAGCAGCGGGATCATCGCCACCAGCGGGATCGCCGCGATATCCTGGAACAGCAGCACCGCGAAGGCGCTGCGCCCCATCTGCGACATCGTCAAATTGCGCTCATTCATCGCCTGCATGGCGATAGCGGTTGAGGAGAGCGCCAGGGTCATACCGATCAGCTCGGCCACCTGCCAGCGCAGGCCCAGCAGCATGCAAAAGAGGCCGATCAATACCCCACAGGCCACCATCTGCAGCGCGCCGCCGCCAAACACCGAAGCGCGCAGCTTCCACAGACGCTGCGGATCCAGCTCCAGACCAATGACGAACAGCATCAGCACCACGCCAATCTCGGCAAAGTGCAGAATCGCCTCGGCGTCGGTCACCAGCCGCAGCCCCCACGGCCCGATAATACAGCCGGCGATGAGATAGCCCAGCACCGACCCAAGCCCAAGGCGGACGGCAATGGGCACAATCAGCGCCGCGGCGCCAAGGTAAATCAGCGCCTGTATCAGCGTATGGCTATCCATTCTGATGTGCCTCCTGCCAGTCGATTAAGCGTTGACGATAGTGGCGAGCCTGCGCCTGCAGCGTTTCGTCATCGCAGATAAAGGTGCAGTGCATGGCGAACGGCGGCAGCCATTTCATCCCGCAGTAAAGCGCGGTGGCCTGCAGCGGCTGCGCCAGCACCGGAAAACCGGGAAACGAACCGATATCAAAGTGGCTTTCACCGCCGCCGGTGGTCACCGCCCACATCAGCGACTTACCGCGCAGCGCAATACCGTTATGGCCATAGGCCCAGCCGTGCGACAGCACTTTGTCCATCCACAGCTTCAGCAGCGGCGGCACGCTATACCACTGCATCGGGTGCTGCCAGATAACCAGATCGGCACGGGCGAGCGCCGCCTGCTCGGCGGCGACATCGATATTAAAGTCGGGATAGAGTTGATAAAGGGAGCGTATCTCTACGCCTTCAAGCGTCCCTGCTTGTTCAAGCATTCGCTTATTCGCATGAGAATGCTGCGGATAAGGATGCGCATAAATTATCAGAATCATTGATTGGCCTGCGTTAGCTCTTGTCGTAATCAGCAAGAGTGTAGACAGTTAAGCGAACCGCTTACAATGATAACTGTGATTTATGTCGCGGTGGTGTACGTAACGCGCGCCTGAATGGAAAACGTCAGGCCTTAATTATCCAGCTCATCCATGGATTTCACCTGATCGCGGTTAATCTGCTCCACGCGTCCGGTTTCGGCATTTTTGTAGGAGACCAGACCGGTATCATCATCCACCTGCGGTTTACCGCTGGTGACAATGGTCTTGCCGTCGGTGGTTTTGATCGACTGATTCGATGAGCAACCGGCCACGAACATGATTGCCGTCGCTGCCAGCGCGGATGCCACCAGAATATTGTTCCGCATTGTATCCTCCTGTCTTTTCATCAATAGGTATCGTTATGGTGCTAACTATAGTTAGCCTGACCCGGCAGGGGGTTAAAAGCAGAACTCTCTGAAGATGGCCGCAGCCAAAAAAAATGGGCTGACGATATCGTCAGCCCAGGTTTGTTGCTATCCGGCCAGGCCGGAGCGCTTATTTGGTGATTTGCGCGTGCATTTCCTGAACCGAAATCACCTTGTCGGTGGCGTCAGCGTTCAGCGCCATCGCGGTGGCAAAGCCGCCATTCAGGGTGGTGTCATAGTGCACTTTGTACTGCAGGGCGCTGCGGCGAATCAGCTTGGAGTCTTCAATCGCCTGACGACCTGCGGTGGTGTTGATGATGTAGGTATATTCGCCATTCTTGATACGGTCCTGAATGTGCGGACGGCCTTCATGCACCTTGTTCACCAGACGCGGGTTGATGCCGGCTTCGCCCAGCACAATCGCCGTGCCGTGGGTTGCATCCAGCTCGAAACCAAACTTCAGCAGCTTCGCCGCCAGGTCGACCACGCGCTCTTTGTCGCCTTCGCGGACGGAGAGCAGCGCGCGCCCCTGTTTCTTCATGGTCGAGTTGCTGCCCAGCTGCGCCTTGGCGAACGCTTCGGCAAAGGTGCGGCCGACGCCCATCACTTCCCCGGTGGAGCGCATTTCTGGCCCTAACAGCGGGTCAACGCCCGGGAATTTGTTGAACGGCAGAACCACCTCTTTCACCGAGTAGTACGGCGGGATGATCTCTTTGGTCACGCCCTGCTGCGCCAGCGTCTTACCGGCCATCACGCGCGCCGCCACTTTCGCCAGCGGTACGCCGGTGGCTTTGGAGACGAACGGCACGGTACGCGCCGCACGCGGGTTGACTTCAATCAGATAGACTTCGTTATCTTTCACCGCGAACTGGACGTTCATCAGACCGCGAACCTGCAGCTCGAAGGCCAGCTTCTGCACCTGCTCGCGCATCACATCCTGAATCTCTTTGCTCAGGGTGTAGGCTGGCAGGGAACAGGCGGAGTCGCCGGAGTGAACGCCTGCCTGCTCGATATGCTCCATGATGCCGCCAATCAGCACCATTTCGCCATCGCAGATAGCATCGACATCCACTTCAATCGCGTCGTCGAGGAAGCGGTCCAGCAGCACCGGCGCGTCGTTGGAGACGCTGACCGCAGTCTGGAAGTAGCGGCGCAGATCCTGCTCGTCATAGACGATCTCCATCGCCCGACCGCCCAGCACGTAAGACGGACGCACCACCAGCGGGTAGCCAATCTCTTTCGCTTTCTCTACTGCCTGTTCAATGGCGGTGACGGTGGCGTTCGCCGGCTGCTTCAGCTTCAGACGGTCAACCGCGTGCTGGAAGCGCTCACGGTCTTCCGCACGGTCGATAGCGTCCGGGCTGGTACCGATAACCGGTACGCCTGCGGCTTCCAGAGCGCGCGCCAGCTTCAGCGGCGTCTGGCCGCCGTACTGCACGATAACGCCTTTTGGCTTCTCGATACGCACGATTTCCAGCACGTCTTCCAGGGTGACCGGCTCGAAGTACAGACGGTCGGAAGTGTCGTAGTCAGTAGAGACGGTTTCCGGGTTACAGTTGACCATGATGGTCTCGTAACCGTCTTCGCGCAGCGCCAGCGAGGCGTGTACGCAGCAGTAGTCGAATTCGATACCCTGACCGATACGGTTCGGGCCGCCGCCGAGGACCATGATTTTATCGCGGTCAACGGACGGGTTGGACTCGCACTCTTCTTCATAAGTGGAGTACATATAGGCGGTATCGGTGGCGAATTCCGCGGCGCAGGTGTCCACGCGCTTGTAGACCGGGTGCAGATCATACTGGTCGCGCAGTTTGCGGATTTCCGCTTCCCGCACGCCCGCCAGCTTCGCCAGACGCGCATCGGCAAAGCCTTTACGCTTCAGGGTACGCAGGAAGTCAGCGTCGAGGCCGTTGATGCCCACTTCCGCCACTTTCTCTTCCAGACGGACCAGCTCTTCAATCTGCACCAGGAACCAGCGGTCGATGTTGGTCAGGTTGAAGACGCCGTCAACCGAGAGGCCCGCGCGGAACGCGTCGGCGATGTACCAGATACGCTCAGCGCCGGCGTCTTTCAGTTCGCGGCGGATTTTAGTCAGCGCTTCCGGATCGTCGAGGCTCACTTTCGGGTCGAAGCCAGTGGCGCCCACTTCCAGACCGCGCAGCGCTTTCTGCAAGGACTCCTGCTGGGTACGGCCAATCGCCATCACTTCGCCAACGGACTTCATCTGGGTGGTCAGACGGTCGTTGGCGCCGGCGAATTTTTCGAAGTTAAAGCGTGGGATTTTCGTGACCACGTAGTCGATGGACGGCTCGAAGGAAGCCGGGGTACGGCCGCCGGTGATGTCGTTCATCAGCTCGTCGAGGGTGTAACCTACCGCCAGCTTGGCGGCCACTTTAGCAATCGGGAAGCCGGTGGCTTTGGAGGCCAGCGCCGAGGAGCGGGAAACGCGCGGGTTCATTTCGATAACGATCAGGCGACCGTTTTTCGGGTTGACCGCGAACTGAACGTTAGAGCCGCCGGTTTCGACGCCGATTTCACGCAGCACCGCCATCGAGGCGTTACGCATGATTTGGTACTCTTTGTCGGTCAGGGTCTGCGCCGGCGCAACGGTGATGGAGTCACCGGTATGGATCCCCATGGCGTCGAAGTTTTCGATAGAGCAGACGATGATGCAGTTGTCGTTCTTATCGCGCACCACTTCCATCTCATACTCTTTCCAGCCGATCAGCGATTCATCAATCAGCAGCTCGTTGGTGGGAGAGAGATCCAGGCCGCGGGTACAAATCTCTTCGAACTCTTCGCGGTTATAGGCGATGCCGCCGCCGGTGCCACCCATGGTGAACGACGGACGGATGATGCACGGATAGCCGACGTCAGCCGCTACCGCCAGCGCCTCTTCCATGGTGTGGGCGATACCGGAACGCGCGGTGTCGAGACCGATTTTTTTCATCGCGATATCGAAACGGCGACGGTCTTCGGCCTTGTCAATCGCATCGGCGGTGGCGCCAATCATGGTCACGCCGAATTCAGCCAGCACCCCCTGACGCTCCAGCTCCAGCGCGCAGTTCAGCGCCGTCTGGCCGCCCATGGTCGGCAGCACCGCGTCCGGGCGTTCTTTTTCGATGATTTTGCGCACCACTTCCCAGTGAATCGGCTCGATGTAGGTGGCATCGGCCATTTCCGGGTCGGTCATGATGGTCGCCGGGTTAGAGTTCACCAGGATAACGCGGTAGCCCTCTTCGCGCAGGGCTTTACAGGCCTGGGCGCCGGAGTAGTCAAACTCGCACGCCTGACCGATAACAATCGGGCCCGCGCCCAGAATCAGGATACTTTTTATATCTGTACGTTTTGGCATGGCTCTTTTACTCCTGATTATTTCGCGGACTGACGGTATTGCTCAATTAACTCGATAAAGTGGTCGAACAGCGGCGCGGCATCGTGCGGCCCCGGGCTCGCTTCAGGGTGGCCCTGGAAGCTGAACGCCGGCTTGTCGGTGCGATGGATCCCCTGCAGGGTGCCGTCGAACAGCGACTTGTGGGTCACGCGCAGGTTGGCCGGCAGCGTCGCCTCATCCACGGCGAAACCGTGGTTCTGGGCGGTGATCATCACCACGTTATTATCAATATCTTTCACCGGGTGGTTGCCGCCGTGGTGGCCGAACTTCATCTTAATGGTCTTGGCGCCGCTCGCCAGCGCCAGCAGCTGATGGCCGAGGCAGATGCCGAACACCGGAATATCGGTCTCCAGGAATTTTTCAATCGCGTCGATAGCGTAATCACACGGCGCCGGGTCGCCAGGACCGTTGGAGAGGAAAATGCCGTCCGGATTGAGCGCCAGCACATCCGCCGCCGAAGTCTTCGCCGGCACCACCGTCAGGCGGCAGCCGCGGTCAACCAGCATGCGCAGGATGTTGCGTTTCGCGCCGAAGTCATACGCGACGACGTGGAACGGCAGCTCGTTTTCCGCTTTCGCTTCCGGCAGGTCGCCCGCCAGGGTCCAGCTGCCTTGCGTCCAGCTGTAGGTTTCTGCGGTGGTCACTTCTTTCGCCAGGTCCATGCCGTTCAGGCCAGGGAACGCTTTCGCTTTTTCCAGCGCCAGCTGGGCATCCGGACTGTCGCCCGCGATGATGCAGCCGTTCTGCGCCCCTTTCTCACGCAGCAGACGCGTCAGCTTGCGGGTATCGATATCGGCAATCGCCACGATGTTATGGCGCTTCAGATAGGAAGAGAGGTCTTCGGTACTGCGGAAGTTGCTGGCAATCAGCGGCAGGTCGCGAATAACCAGACCCTGAGCATGTACCTGAGAAGATTCTTCATCGGCGGCGTTGGTGCCGACATTACCAATATGAGGATAAGTAAGAGTGACGATTTGGCGGGAATAGGAAGGATCAGTGAGGATTTCTTGATAACCGGTCATTGAAGTATTGAAAACGACTTCCCCAACCGCCGTGCCGGTTGCCCCGATGGCCCGACCGTGAAACTGGGTTCCGTCTTCCAGAACCAATAGCGCTGACTTAATCAAAACATCCTCCAGAGAATATCCACTCACTTTATTTGCATATTAATTCATAAACACGATCTGAATCAATGCAAATCTGTTGCCCGCAGATTTTTGGCAAACGGCGGCATTCTGGAGAGATGTCGGATAAAAGTCAACTTAAAGCGGAGATTTTTAATGTCATTTTACGCCACTGGCGCATAACACGTGATTTTTACGCCAAAAAGATCAACAAACCTGGCTGAGAAAACGCTTGCGGACGGCGAAGAGTGTAAAACCTGGCGCTGAACGGCAAAAAAGTGGACCAAATGGTCAAAATTTACATTTCGTTCACTAAAAAACCGAACTACACCCAAACTTATAGCCTTCTCATATGAAAAACAAACAAAAACAGCTAAAAATAAAAAAGGGCAACAAAATATCGCCCCTTGCATCAATAACTTATTGATAGCAATAACCACATCACGATGGGTAATAATCGTTATAAACTATTCAGTTCCAGCACATCGCGCATATCAAAGAGGCCATTTTTCTTGCCTTTCAGCCACAATGCAGAGCGAACCGCGCCATTAGCAAATGTCATCCGACTGGAGGCTTTATGGGTGATCTCAATACGTTCGCCAATATCAGCAAACATCGCTGTATGTTCACCGACGATATCCCCCGCGCGGACGGTCGCGAAGCCAATGGTGCCCGGGACGCGTTCGCCAGTGTGGCCTTCACGACTGTAGACCGCGCAGTCCTTGAGATCTTTGTTCAATGCCCCGGCGATCGCTTCGCCCATCGCCAGCGCGGTGCCTGAAGGCGCATCCACTTTATGCCGATGGTGCGCTTCGATAATTTCGATGTCGGTGTAGTCGCCCATCACCTTCGCCGCCTTCTCCAGCAGCTTTAACAGAACATTGACGCCGACGCTAAAGTTAGCGGCAAAGACAATGGCAATCTCCTGCGCGGCATCGCTAATCGCCTGCTTGCCAGCGTCGTCAAAACCGGTGGTGCCTATGACCATCCCTTTGCCGTGGTCGCGGCAAAACGCCAGATGGTTCAGCGTGCCTTCCGGGCGGGTAAAATCGATCAACACGTCGAAATCATCTTTTACCGCCGTCAGGCTGCTCTGCACCGTGACGCCCGCTTTGCCGGCGCCCGCCAGCTCGCCGGCGTCGCTGCCCACCAGGCTGGATCCTTCACGCTCCAGCGCCGCGCCCAGCGCCACTCCATCCATCTGCAGCGCAGCCTGAATTAACTGGCGTCCCATCCGGCCGCCCGCGCCGGCGATGGCCACGCGGATTTGTGCATCATGCATAGCTATTCTCTTTTGTTAACATTACGTAAATTGTTTTCAGAGTAACCAGCCCGTCAGCGGGCCGCTACTCAAAAACGCCGATAATTAGAAATTTATGACAAACGGCGGACGATATCAGTAAAAACTATACGATTGTGCCGCAATTCCTCGTTTACGCAGTGAGAACCAGGATGCGAATGATGATGCCCCGCCCGCACGGTGCGGGCGAGGGCCATGTTGCAGAGGGTTACAGCGGGAAAAGCGCGCCGGCGGGAAACGCGGATAAAAACCAGGTCACCGCCAGCAGATCGGCGCTACCGCCGGGGCTAAGATGGCGGGCAATCAGATCGTCATCAAACTGGCGCAACGCCTCCAGCCCACCGTCAGCCAGCACGCCGCCCTGCCACAGCAGCCGCTGCGCCTCCTGCTGGACATAGTTCAACCCGGCCAGCCCGCCGCGTGACACCAGGTTGGTGTCATCATTCCATGCCATCAGATGCAGCAGGGTTTGCAGTAGCGCCAGATTGCTGTCGCCGGTCTCCTCCATCATGCGGTTAAAGACCGGTAATGCCTGGGTGCGCACAGTCAGGAATCCGCTCTCCGCCTCGCCGCGGGCGCCGGAGAAGCCGTAACGCAGAAAATGCATCTCGCCTTTGCTCAGCCGTTCCCCACTGGCGGAGGATAATTCCTGCATAACCATGCCGCGACAGAAGCGCGCCACCTGGTCGCAAAGCCGGTGCTGCTCTATCGGCTCGCCTTTCGAGACCAGCCTGCCCGCTGCCGCGCTGAGCAGGCCAAAAGCGAAGATCGCCCCACGATGGGTATTCACCCCGCCGGTGACCTCCAGCATATCGTTCTCGCAGGCCATTCCCACCGGACGCAGCATCATCAACACCTGCTCCGGCGCGACCGCCGCGGTATCGTGGCCCATGATAAAAAACTTCTCCATCCACGGCGCCACCACCGCGGTACTGGCCTCAAACGAGGCCAGATCCATATCCCGGTGCGCGCCAGCGTTACGAATATCCACCAGCCCGGGCTTAGGGGTCAGGCGAACTTCGGTCAACAGCGCGCGCTCTACCGCGCTGACCACCTCTTCGGCGCTCAGTGGTTTTCCGCGTAGCACACGCGGAGGTTGAATTAACACGTCGCTCATAGCCTTTCCCCTCTGCGCTTAGTCGCTGTTTTTCACCTGATGGATCACATCGATGACCGAACCGTCGCGATAGCGGACTACCGCCACCACCCGATCGGTAAATTCGATCGCTTTCGGTTTGCCCGTCAGCAACTCCGCGCGCTGCTGCAGTTCCTCAATGGTCATCAGCGCAATACCGGCGTTGCGTAAATTGTCGATCAGGTCCTGGCGCGCCGGGTTTACCGCAATGCCATGGTCGGTGACCAGCACATCCACGCTGGCTCCCGGCGTCACGCGGGTCAGCACCTTTTCCACGACGCAGGGAATGCGGCCGCGAACTAACGGCGCGGTAATGATGGTCAAATCCGCGCCGGCGGCGGTATCGCTATGACCGCCTGACGCGCCGCGCAGCACGCCATTGGAGCCGGTCATCACGTTGACGTTAAAGTCGGTGTCAATTTCCAGCGCGCTGAGCATTACCACGTTTAAGCGCTCGCAGGAGGCCCCTTTGGAACCCGGGCTGGCATACTGATTGGTAGAGATTTCGACGTGGTTCGGGTTCTGCGCCAGCGAGCGCGCCGCATCGCCATCGAACGACTGGGTGTCGAGCAGCGTTTTAATCAGCCCTTTCTCATGCAGATCGACCATCGTCCCGGTGATGCCGCCAAGGCCGAAGCTGGCGGTGATACCGTTGCGGCGCATTTTGTCTTCCAGGAAGCGGCTCACCGCCAGCGAGGCGCCGCCGGTACCGGTCTGCAGTGAGAAACCCTCTTTAAAGTAACCGGAGTGTTCAACCACTTTCGCCGCCTGGCGGGCGATCAGCAGCTCGCGCGGATTGCTGGTCAGACGAATGGCGCCAGCGGTGATTTTTTCCGGATCGCCTACTTCGTCCACCTGAACGATCAGATCCACCTGATCCTGGGCGATACTGGCCGGGTAGTTAGGGTAGTCCACCCACTCTTCGGTCAACAGCACGACGCATTTGGCATGTTCCGCATCAACGCGCGCGTAGCCCAGCGAGCCGCAGCGCGACTTACCGCTAAAGCCGTTGGCATTGCCAAACTCATCGCAGCAGGGAACGCCGAGGAACGCCACGTCAATGGACAACTCACCGCTTTGGATCAGCTGTACGCGACCACCGTGAGAGTGGATCTGCACCGGATTTTCCATCAGCCCGGCGGAGATCTCCTCGCCGAGCTTCCCGCGCAGGCCGGAGGTGTAGATCTGGCGGATCACGCCGTTTTTAATATGCTCGATCAGCGGCCAGTGAGCGTCGATAAGCGAACTGGACGCCAGGGTCAGATCGCGAAAGCCCATCTCCGCCAGCTTCGCCACCACCATATTGACCACTTTGTCACCGCCGCGAAACGCGTGGTGGAACGAGATGGTCATGCCGTTTCGCAGGCCGGAACGACGGATTGCCGTTTCCAGCGAGTCGCAGATTTTACGCCGGCGCTTTTCCGTCTCACTGGCCAGCCATGGGCTTTTCGCCGTCACGCCGCTGTAAGGGGTCAATCCTTCCGGCATCACATACTGCTGATTAAGCATTGCTACTGTCTCTTTCATCTTATTCCCCTTAATCACGAATACCGGAAGCTGAAAGCGCCACCACTTTGCGCGCGTGGTCGATAATCGGTCCATCGATCATCTTGCCGTTCAGTGACACCACGCCCAGACCGCGCGACTCTGCCTCTTCCGCCGCGGCAATCACCTCCAGCGCATGGTCGACCTCTTTTCGCGTCGGGGCATAGACCTGGTGCAGCAGTTCGATCTGGCGCGGGTTGACCAGTGATTTCCCGTTGAAGCCGAGGTTCTTCGCCAGATTCGCTTCCGCGAGGAAGCCCTCTTCATTATTAATATCCGACCACACGACGTCATAGGCGGCGATGCCGGCGACCCGCGCAGCATGCAGCACGGCGCAGCGGGCATAGAAGAGCTCAGTGCCGTCGCCGCGGGAGGTGCCCATATCCATAACGTAGTCGAAGGCCGCCAGCGCGATGGCCGACAGACGCGGGCTGGCGCGGGCGATCTCGACCGCGTTTACCACCCCCAGCGCCGACTCGATGGCCGCCATAAGCCTGGTGCTACCCACTTCCCGGCCGCACTCGCGTTCTATCCGCTCAACGTGGGCTTCCAGTTCATGAATATCTTCTTTGCTGTCGGTTTTCGGCAGACGTACCATGTCCACACCCGCGCGTACCACCGCTTCCAGGTCGGCCAGACCAAACGGCGTATTTAGCGGGTTAATGCGCACCACGGTTTCGATATCCTGATACAGCGGATGCTGCAGCGCCTGATACACCAGCAGGCGAGCGGTATCTTTCTCGCGCAGCGAAACGGCATCTTCAAGGTCGAACATCACCGCATCGGCGCCGTAAACGAATGAAGTACTTAACATGGCGGCATTGGCGCCGGGGATAAACAGCATACTGCGACGTGGTTTCATAGCTGGCTCCATTGCAATTGAGACTGTTGCGCCGCGCGCAGGGCCGCAGCCTGAACCCGGGCGCGCAGAACGCACTCCAGCGCCCCTTTATCATCCACCACCACGTTGGCCTGGCTAACGCCGAGCTGCGTCAGGGTTTCTCTGACCACCTGCTCAATCGCATCGCCAAACTGCTGCTTCACAATGCTGTCGATCTCCAGTTGAATGCCCGGCTGCGTCGCCGGCCCAATCCTGACCATCACATCGCTGGACTCCAGCGTGCCGGCCAGGGCGTCAATCTTCATTTCCATAGAGGCAAATCCTTTGTTATGGCGTAAAAATCAGGCGGTTTGATGTTCGCTTTCCGCCAGTTGCATCAGAAAAGAGAGGGTTCCCGGCGGCACCAGCGCCGCCACCGCCTGCCAGTTGCGCTGCCGGTACAGTTCGCGCACCCTGGAAGCCGATATCGGCCCGCCGTTTTTTTCGATCCGCGCCAGCTCAACCACTTCAACAGGCGGCGCGTCGCCTGGCGCTGCCAGCAACGCTTTCATACGCTGGTTGTAATGGCGGGTCAGCGAACACAGCGGCTCAGTGCCGACAAAACGATGGGTTATCTTCAGCGCCGGGGCTAAATGTTCGCGGAACAGCTGGAGATCGATCTGGTTGTGGCAGTCGTCTACCACCCCCTGTTCTTTGAGGAAGTAGCCAGGGAAGGTGGCCCGCGAGATGAGGTATGCCGAACCGGGATGTAGCGTTACCTTGTCGATGCCGGCAATCCCTTTTTCGATTAGCGTGTAGCGATCCTGATACGTGAAACGGGAGGCATCCTCTTTCACCACAAACAGGTGTAGCCAGTCGCACTGACGGGCCGCCTGCTCCACCAGCCAGCGGTGGCCGAGCGTGAACGGGTTGGCGTTCATCACGATAGCGCCTATTTTGCGTCCCGGCTGACGGTACATCGCCAGCTGGCGGCAGTAGCGGGTCAGCCGTTCGCGGCTATTTTCCAGTA
Organism: Klebsiella sp. 2019SCSN059; assembly: GCF_021739525.1. Classification (NCBI taxonomy): domain Bacteria; kingdom Pseudomonadati; phylum Pseudomonadota; class Gammaproteobacteria; order Enterobacterales; family Enterobacteriaceae; genus Klebsiella; species Klebsiella sp. 2019SCSN059. The sequence goes on from NZ_JAKKOM010000055.1 coordinate 14,025, forward strand.
ACACGGCGAGATCGCCGGCCTGCGCGATTGGCCAGAATCCGGCGCCGGCAAAGAGCGCGACGTTACAGGGCTTAGTGAATAAAAACAGTTCACTGCGCCCCAGCTCGTAGGCCAGGGTGAGTAATTCTGTCAGTAGCTTAAGGCTCAGCCCCTCCCCCTGCAGCGAGGGGTCGATAGCGATGCACTTCAGGACGTTGCCGGCGATGGCGCCGCAGCCGACCAGCCGCTGCTGATACTCGGCGACAATGGCCATTTCGCAATCAGCCTCTAATGAGAGCTGATGCTGACGGAGAAAGAGGTCAATCGCCTCTCGCCGCGATTTATCCTTCCGTAGCAGAACGCGTTTTAATATCAGAGTCATTTTTTAGCGCTTCGTTATTCCAAAACGACCTGTATTTCGCCAGCGTTCGGCTATCGATTCTTGTATTTAAATCACAATTTTTCCCGTCGCTTAATTGGCTTTATGGTTTTTATGTTGTTAATTCATTCAGCATAATAAAAATAATTAAATTAATTAAAAACACGAGTATTCAGTGAAGGTTATCACACCTTAACACTGAATCTATTTATTACTATGCGCCGGTCTTATTACTTCATTGATAAACAGGATAACGTTTATGACTAACATGAGCCAGGCTCCGGCGACGGAGAAAAAGGGCGTAAGCGACCTGCTGGGATTTAAAATCTTCGGCATGCCGTTACCCCTTTATGCGTTTGCGTTAATTACGCTATTACTTTCCCACTTCTTTAATGCGTTACCCACCGACCTGGTTGGCGGCTTTGCCATTATGTTTATTATCGGCGCCATCTTTGGCGAGATTGGCAAACGGCTGCCGATATTTAATAAATATATTGGCGGCGCGCCGGTGATGATCTTCCTCGTCGCCGCTTATTTCGTTTACGCAGGCATTTTTACCCAAAAAGAAATTGATGCAATCACTAATGTGATGGATAAAAGCAACTTCCTGAACTTATTCATCGCAGTTTTGATAACTGGCGCCATTCTCTCGGTTAACCGTAAACTGCTGTTGAAATCGCTGCTGGGTTATATTCCGACGATCCTTATGGGGATCCTCGGCGCATCTATCTTCGGGATTATCATCGGCCTGTGCTTCGGTATTTCCGTAGACCGCATCATGATGCTGTACGTCCTGCCGATTATGGGCGGCGGCAACGGCGCAGGCGCGGTTCCGCTGTCTGAAATTTATCACTCCGTCACCGGCCGCTCCCGTGAAGAGTACTACTCCACCGCGATTGCCATTCTGACCATCGCCAATATCTTCGCCATCGTTTTTGCCGCGCTGCTCGATATTATCGGTAAAAAACACACCTGGCTGAGCGGGGAAGGCGAACTGGTACGTAAAGCCTCCTTTAAAGTTGATGATGATGAAAAAGCAGGCCAGATTACCCATCGCGAAACGGCAGTCGGCCTGGTGCTCGCCACCACCTGTTTCCTGCTGGCCTACGTCATTGCCAAGAAAATTTTGCCAAGCATTGGCGGTGTCTCAATCCACTATTTCGCCTGGATGGTGCTGATCGTCGCGGCGCTGAACGCTTCCGGCCTCTGCTCGCCGGAGATCAAAGCCGGGGCCAAACGCCTGTCTGACTTCTTCTCTAAGCAGCTGCTGTGGGTACTGATGGTCGGGGTCGGCGTGTGCTACACCGACCTGCAGGAAATTATCGACGCGATTACCTTCGCGAACGTCATCATCGCTGCGGTAATCGTCGTGGGTGCTGTCGTCGGGGCGGCCATCGGCGGCTGGATGATTGGCTTCTTCCCGATCGAATCCGCCATCACCGCAGGCCTGTGCATGGCTAACCGCGGCGGCTCAGGCGACCTGGAAGTGCTCTCTGCCTGTAACCGTATGAATCTTATCTCTTATGCGCAAATCTCCTCCCGTCTGGGCGGCGGTATTGTGCTGGTCATCGCCAGCATTGTGTTCGGCATGATGATGTAACCAACACGCACGATGGCGATGTTTGAGCGTCAACCACAGCGATGCCAGTTAGGGGCCAGAGCCGGGGGCGGCTTCGGGAAATCCCCCCTACTCCTTAGCCGGAAGTATCGTTTGGTTAACCTTCAAACACGCCGTCGTGCCCTTACTTTAGGGTCTTTCAATGACTGAAGCTGTACTGCTGGGTGAAGGCTTCACCCTGATGTGCCTCGGCATGGGGTTCGTGCTGGCGTTTCTGTTTCTGCTGATTTTCGCCATCCAGGGGATGTCCGCCGCCGTCAACCGCTTCTTCCCCGAACCGGCTGCGGCGCCGAAAGCGACGCCACTGCCCGCCGTTGCGCCCGCCGGCGACTTCGCCCGCTTAACGCC
>NZ_JAKKOM010000056.1:0-15941 GCF_021739525.1 Klebsiella sp. 2019SCSN059
GACTTCACAGACGGATTTGCTCAAGCACTATACGCTGAGTGATGAAGACCTTGGGCATATCAGGCTGCGTCGGCGCGCTCACAACAGGTTCGGCTTCGCCCTGCAATTGTGTGTCCTGCGCTATCCCGGCCGGGTGCTGGCTCCAGGCGAACTGATCCCTGCAGAGGTCATCGATGTAAAGGAAAGAAGAACAGCCATGGACATGACTTCAGCTCAGACATTCCGCTACTCAATCTCTGATGTCGGATGTCCATAGAAAGAACCTCTTTTCCAGGAAATTGGGGCTTGAAGTCCATACCTGCGCAATTGCACCCATTTGACCAGTCAATTGCATTGGTACTGACCACCGCGTGCATCCGACTTGGCCAGTGGGCAGCAGAGACGCAACAGGCAGAAACCGGCCAGAAGCAGTCAGTCAATCATGCGTTACAGTGATTTTTTGCAGCTCTTTATAGAGCCGTTAGCTGCTGCCACCAATAATCCATAGGCCTGCCAGTCGTCAGACAGTCTTATTCTCGATCAGACGATTGCCCCGTCGATGACCAGTAGCTCACCGGTGATGGAGCCAGAGTCCGGTCTTCGGATGCAGGACTCCTGGCTTTGCTCACTCAGCGCCGATCCCGGCCATCGGTTCAGTTTGGCCCCAGCCACCGCCCAGAGACCTGAACAGGTCAACCAGCGCAATCTGCCGTTCCGTGCTGATTTGAATTAGTGTGGTCTGGTTGCTAAAGGTGCTGCGCTGGGCGTCAAGATAACGCAGGTAGTCGTCCACGCCGCCCTCGTAACGCGCCTTAGCCAGGGCCATCGCAGCCTCGCTGGAACCGGCCAGAGCCTGGCGGGCAGCCTCCTCGCGGCGCAGGGTGTCGGTGGCGGCCAGGGCATCGGCCACTTCGCGGAAGGCGGTCTGGATGGTGCCTTCGTAGTCGGCCACCGCCGCGTCCTGGCGCACTTCGGCGAGGTCCAGGTTGGCGCGGTTGCGGCCACCGGCGAAGATCGGCAGCGACAGCGTCGGGGCAAAGCTCCAGGCCCGCGAGCCGCCATCGAACAATCCGGACAACTCGGCACTGGAGCTGCCCACCGAACCGGTCAGGCTGATCCGGGGAAAGAACGCGGCGCGAGCTGCACCGATATCGGCATTGCGCGCCTTGAGGCGGTGCTCGCTGGCGAGAATGTCCGGGCGCCGTTCGATCAGTTCCGAGCTGGTGCCGGGGGCGATGTCCTGCAGCACCATCAGGTCGTCGCGGGGCGTCGCGGGCAGCAGGCGAGCGGCATCTGGCGTGCCGAGCAACAGGACCAGGGCGTTGTCCGCCTGGCGTAACTGGCGTTCGGTGCTCTCGCGCTCGGCCCTAGCCTGTTCGGCAAGGCCGACCGCTTCCTGGTAATCCAGGGCGGTGGCGGCCCCCGCTGCACGGCGCTGGCTGACCAGCTCCAGCGAGGCCATGCGGCTGTCCAGGGTTTGTTCGACCAGGGCCATGCGGCGTAGCGCACCATCGCGGGTCAGGTAGGCCTGGATGACCTCGGCAACCAGGCTGATCTGCGTGGCACGGGTCGCCTCCTCGGTCGCCAGGTAGGTCTCCAGCGCGGCCTCGGAGAGGTTGCGCACGCGGCCGAACAGGTCGACTTCGTACTCCGCGAGGCCGAGGCCGACCTGATAGTTGCTGGTCACTTCCGAGCGCCCGGTCTGCGACAGATCGGCAGGCAGGCGCTGGCGGTTGCCGCTGGCATTGGCGTTGATCGAAGGCAGGCGATCAGCACGCTGGATGCGGTACTGGGCACGCGCAGCTTCGATATCCAGCAGCGCCTGGCGCAGGCTGCGGTTGTTGCTCAGCGCCGTATCCACCGCGCGGCGCAAGTCGGCATCGACGATGAAGGTCTGCCAGTCCAGCGCCTGGGCACGGGCGCCCTCCGCGTCGGCGGCTTGCCAGTGCGACGCGACCGGTGCCTGCGGGCGCTCGTAGGTCGGGGCCAGCGAACAACCCGCCAGGGCGGCGATGGCCAGGGGCAGCAGAGCGCGACGGAGCATGAAGTGAGAGGTCATCGCATTACTCCGCTTTATGCAGGGGATGGTTGTCGGTTTGCTGAGGTTTGGTGCGCAGCAGCGACAGCACCCAGACGAAGAAGATCGGCACGAAGATCACCCCGAGCATGGTCGCGCTGAGCATCCCGCCCAGCACCCCGGTGCCCAGTGCGCGCTGGCTCGCAGCGCCGGCGCCAGTGGCGATGGCCAGCGGCACCACGCCGAGCATGAACGCCATGGAGGTCATGATGATCGGGCGGAAACGCAGGCGCGCGGCTTCGACAGCAGCATCGCGCAGCGAGTAGCCGTCTTCCCACAGGTCCTTGGCGAACTCGACGATGAGAATGGCGTTCTTCGCCGCCAGGCCGATCACGGTGATCAGGCCGACCTTGAAGTACACGTCGTTGGGCAGGCCGATAGCAGTCACCGCCAGTACCGCGCCGAGTGCGCCGACCGGCACGATCAGCATCACCGTCAGCGGGATCGCCCAGCTCTCGTAGAGCGCCACCAGCAGCAGGAACACCACGGTGATGGCCAGGGCGAACAGCATCGTCGCCTGCCCGCTGGCGACCCGCTCCTGATACGACAGCCCGGTCCACTCGTAACCGATACCTTCGGGCAGCTCGGCAGCGATGCGCTCCAGTTCGAGCATCGCCTCGCCAGTGCTCACGCCGGGCGCGGCGTCACCGGCAATGCGGATCGACGGGTAACCGTTGTAACGCGCGACCTGCACCGGGCCTTCTTCCCAGCTCGTGGTGACGAAAGCACTCAGCGGTACCAGGCTGCCGCTGTCGTTGGGCACATGCAGGCGCAGGACGCTTTCCGGTGTCATGCGCTCGGCCTGTTCGGCCTGTACCACCACGCGCTGCTGGCGGCCGGCGTTGGCGAAGTCGTTGATCACCGACGAGCCGAACGCAGTGGACAGCGCGCTGCTGATCGCTTCGAAGCTGACTCCCAGCGTGCGCGCCTGCTCACGGTCGATCACCAGGCGCAGCTGCGGCGCCTCGGCCAGACCTTCCATCATGGCGTAGAGGAACTTCGGATTGCCGTTGACCTTGCCCAGCACTTCATCGCGCGCTGCCAACAGGGCATCGCGGCCAAGGCCGGCGCGGTCCTGCAGGCGCAGGGCGAAACCACCCGAGTTGCCCAGGCCTTCGACCGGCGGTGGCGGCACCGCCATGATCGCGCCGTCATCGAGGTTGGCGAAGTGCTGGTTGACCGCAGCCGACTCGGCTTCCGGCGACTGCGAAGAATCTCGCTCGGACCAGTCCTTGAGCAGCGGGAAGGCAATGGCCGCGTTCTCGCCCATGCCGGAGAAGCTGAAGCCAAGCACCAGGAAGGTCGTCTGCACGGCCTCGCGGGCCATCAGAAATGACTCCAGCTCTCCACCAGCGGCCGAGGTACGCTCACGGGTGGCGCCGGGCGGCAGCTGGATGTCGACGATCATGTAACCCTGGTCTTCCACCGGCACGAAGGATTCCGGCAGGCGCATGTAGAGAAAGCCCATCAGCACCACCACGCCCAGGTAGATGAACATCACCCTCCCGGCTCGCGGCACCAGCTTGTCGTTGAGCTTCGTGTAGCGGCTGGTCAGGCTGGTGAACTTGCGGTTGAACCAGCCGAAGAAGCCAGTCTTCTCGTGATGGCCTACAGGAATCGGCTTGAGCAGCGTGGCGCACAGCGCCGGGGTGAAGGTCAGCGCGAGAAAGCCCGAGAACAGAATCGACACCGCCAGCGACAGCGAGAACTGCTGGTAGATCACCCCCACCGAACCCGCCATGAAGGCCAGCGGCAGGAACACCGCCGACAGAACCAGGGTGATACCGATGATCGCCCCGGACACCTGCCCCATCGCCTTGATGGTCGCCGGCACCGGCGCCAGGCCTTCCTCGGCCATGATCCGCTCGACGTTCTCCACCACCACGATGGCGTCGTCCACCAAGATGCCGATGGCCAGCACCATGCCGAACATGGTCATCATGTTCACCGAGAAGCCAAGCAGGTACATGAAGGTCAGGGTACCAAGCAGACACACCGGCACGACGATGGACGGGATCAGGGTGTAGCGCACGTTCTGCAGGAACAGGAACATCACCAGGAACACCAGCACCATGGCCTCGATGAGGGTCATGATGACCTTGTCGATGGCCACGTCGACGAAGCGCGAGGTGTCGTACGGCACGGAGAACTCGACGTTGTCCGGGAAGTTGGCCGACAGCTCGGTCAGACGCTGCTTGACCGCCTCGGCGGTCTGGATCGCGTTGGCACCGGGCGACAGCTGCACGGCGGCGGCAACGGCGGGCTTGCCGTCCTGGCGCGAGCCGAAGTTGTAGTCCTGGCTGCCGACCTCGATGCGTGCCACGTCGCCCAGGGTCAGGCGCGAGCCGTCCTGGTTGGCACGCAGCACGATGGCGGCGAATTCCTCGGGGTTGTCCAGGGTGCCCTTGACGGTCAGCGTCGCGGTCAGCTCCTGCTCGCTGGAGCCCGGCGTGCTGCCGAAGGCGCCGGCCGGCACCTGCACGTTCTGGGTGCGGATGGCGTTGTTGACGTCGTCGATGGACAGGCCGTAACCGACCAGTTTCTGCGGGTCGATCCACACGCGCATGGCGGCTTCGGAGTCGAAGAACTGCAGCTTGCCGACACCGGGCAGACGGCGAATCTCGTTGTTGACGTTACGTACCGCGTAGTCCGCCAGTGCCGTGGTGTTGGCGTTCTTGTCGCCATCCTTGTAGCGCAGCGAATAGATCAGCAGAAAGCCGGCGGTGGCCTGCTCGGTCTGGATGCCGAGGGTCAGCACGGCCTGCGGCATGCGCGCCTCGGCCTTCTTCAGACGGTTCTGCACGTCGACCTGGGCCAGTTCGGGGTCGGTCCCCGGCTGGAAGGTGACGGTGATCTCGGCTATGCCGTTGGCGTTGCTGGTGGACTCGAAGTACAGCAGGTTCTTGGCGCCGTTGAGTTCTTCCTCGATGACGCTGGTCACCGAGTCGGTCAGCACCTGCGCCGAGGCGCCGGGATAGGTGGCGGTCACGGTAATCTGCGGCGGCGCCACGTTGGGGTACTGTGCCACCGGCAGGAACGGAATGACCAGCAGGCCACCTAGCGAGATGAACAGGGCGACTACCCAGGCAAAATTGGGGCGTCGGATGAAAAACAGGGGCATGAATGGTTCTCCGGCTTACTGGGCCTGGGACTGTGGAGCTTTTTCGGCGGCGCCTTGCTCGCGTGGGATGACCTTGGCGCCCGGACGGATAGCCGCCAGCGAGCTGGTGATCACCTTGTCGCCGGCCTGCAGGCCCTCGCTGATCTGCCAGCGCGAGCCTTGCATGGCGCCAGTAGTGACCTGGCGCACCTCGACGGTATCGCCCTCGCCCAGCAGCATCACGCTGGCCTGGCCGTCAGCCGAACGCTGCACGGCACGTTGCGGCACCAGGATGGCGTTCTGGTTGAGCCCCTGCGGCGTGCGCACACGCACGTACATACCCGGCAGCAGCACGCCCTCGGGGTTGTCGAACTGGCCTCGCAGGGCGATCTGCCCGGTGCTGCGATCCACCGAGATATCGGTGAACAGCAGCGTGCCCTTGCGCTCGATATCGGTACCGTCGACACGCAGCGACAGCGGCTGGTCGCTCGCACCGGCAACCTTGCCCTCGGCGATTGCCGCGCGCAGGCGCAGGGCATCGGCAGCAGGCTGGGTGAAGTCGGCGTACACCGGATCGAGTTGCTGGATACGTGCCAGCAGCGTGGCTTCGCCCTGGCCTACCAGAGCCCCTTCGGTGACCTGGGCGCGACCGATACGCCCGGCGATGGGGGCGCGAACCTCGGCATAACCCAGGTCCAGGCGGGCAGTTTCGACATTGGCCTGGGCCGAGCGCTTGTCGGCCTGGGCGCTCTGCAGAGCGGCCATGGCGTTGTCGAAATCCTGCTGGCTGACGGCGTCGATCTTCACCAGTGGTTCGTAACGGCGAACCATCGCCTGAGCCTGGAACAGCTGCGCCTCGGCGCGAGCCAGTTCACCTTGCGCCCGCGACAGGGCCGCCTTGAACGGCGCAGGGTCGATCTGGAACAGCACGTCACCGGCCTTCACGTCGGCCCCTTCCTCGAAGGTGCGCTTGAGCACGATCCCCGCCACCCGCGCGCGCACCTCGGCGACACGCACCGGCTCGATGCGCCCTGGTAGCTCGGCGAACACTGTGAAGGGCTCGGTCTTCACGCTGAGCACATCGACTTCACGCGCTGGCGCCTCTTCCCGTTGCTCTTCGGGCTTGTCGCAGCCAACCAGGGTCACGGCGACCAAACAGGAGATCACGGAAAAAGTGATCCATTCGCGGAATTTGTTCATATCTCACCCAAGCACGAAGCCAGTACGTAGTCGAAGCCGCGCATGATCCACGCAAAAATCAAATAAGTCAATATTGACTCATTTGATTTTGGTGTGAACAAAGCTAGTATCCTCTTTGAGAAAAATGAGTGTTCTAGGCAAAATACCCGCATCTGCCCGCGATAGATAAAGAGTGACCGATGGATTTAACTGCTGCCGATGAGAAATTGCTGAAGGCCCTGGCGATCGCCATCGTTGACCACCCGCGAGCCACGTTCAAAGAAATAGCCCAGGCAGCGGGGGTCAGCAAGGCGAGGCTCAACAGGTTTTGCGGCACCCGCGACAACCTGATCGAGATGCTTCTGAATCATGGTTCGGTGGTTATTTATAGGGTCATTGCCGATGCCGATCTTGAGGCGGCGCCCTTGGACGCATTGCATCGTCTGATCGAAGGCCATTTGATTCACAGGGAGTTGTTGGTATTCCTCTCATTCCAGTGGCGCCCGGACACGTTTGATTTAGATGCAGGCGGCTGCCGATGGCTGCCTTACTCGGAAACGCTGGACGAGTTCTTTCTCCGCGGGCAAAAACTGGGCGTATTCCGTATCGATATCGGTGCCCCGGCGCTTACCGAAATCTTCTCCTCCTTGATCTTCGGCCTGGTAGACGCCGAGCGCCGCGGCCGTATCGCACGCGCAGGTATGGCGGCGTTGATCGAGCAATTCTTCCTGAACGGGGCTTGCAACTACCAAACTTAACGGAAAGCAACGCTCAGTTTTTTTTCCAACGGGTTGGCGGTGTCCGTTTTTGGCCGTTCTCTGACGGTCGTGACAGTGACACGCCCTGGTCAAGTTGAACGCAATCCGTGGTCAACGCCAACCCAAATTGGTGGTCAAGAGGAGTGCAATTTCGCACATACCTGAGGACTGCTCACCACATCGCTTGCGTCGGTAGTAGCTTCCGCACTTTCCCCGTCTCTCACCGCTAAACAGCGCTTTCCGGTAGCGGACTTTAGAGCGGCTTGATACTGGCCAGCATGCAGAAATTCTGCCCGTGTAGCGTCACGACCGGACAAGCCACTAGGGTGGCGGTCAGGAAGGCAGGCAAACGGAACACGGCGAAGCACCTCGAAGGCGCTGGCCACTTGCCATCCAACTGGGCGCGGCCTTTAATCGGCGGATCTGGAAAGGAGACGGATATGCCATTGTTGGACGAGATTATTGGGTGGGCCGGCGGACTCAGACCCTGGCAGCAGGAAGCACTGCGCCGGATATTTGCCCGGGCCGAACTAACCCAAGATGACATCGAGACCATTCTGCGAATGGTTCGCGAGCAAGAACGGGAAGACGCAACCACGGGGGGAGCACGGCCATTCACGCTGGACGACGTACCAGGCGCCGGAAGTGGCGCAACCGTGCGGTTGGTGGGTGTCTCGGGGCTAGACCAGGTAAACGGCTTCCCGTCCGGTCGTGCCTTTGACCTCGCACCGGAGGGCATGACCATTTTCTTTGGTCATAACGGCGCCGGCAAATCCGGCTACGCCCGCGTCTTCAAGAATGCCTGCAACGCTCGGCATCGGGTGGAGGTCCTGCCCGACGCTTTTGGGGCGGCAACCCCAGCTAGACTGCCATCAGCAGATTTCGCCATTTTGGTGGATGGCACTCCGGAAACCGCACGTTGGGTCCAGAACGGGCCGGCCCATTTGCATTTGAGTTCGGTCTCGGTCTACGACGCGGCCTGTGCCAATGACTACATCGACGCGGAAGGGACCCCTGCATTTCAGCCCTACGGACTCACTCATCTGACGCGCCTGGTCCTACTTCAGCGTGATTTACAGGCACGGATTGGGACCGAACGCAATGCCTTGGCTCTGGATACCCGGCAATTCGAACCGCTGAAGGGTGACACCGAAGTCGGCCGCTACATCGCCAAATTAGGTGGGGACTCGGACCGCGCCGTGCTTGCTCGATTAGGGACGGTCGGTGACGATGAACTCCGGCGACTGGAGTTTCTGAAGCGGACATTACTGGAAAGCGATCCTGTGCCGCAGGCGCTGGCCTTGGAACGTTTGGCGACACGCTTGGACCAGGCGCAGCGTCGAGCCGAGGAAGTCCAGCGCTGGGTGAATGATCGTGCCATAGCACGGGCAAAGGAACTGATTACAACGGAAAAAACCGCGCATCTCGCCATGCAACTGGCGCAAGCGCGTCTTCAGGATCGAGACACACTGAACGCCATGGAGTTGCCGGTAACGTCCTCACCCACCGCCACGCTGCTGGAAGGCACAGGAGCTGAACTCTGGCAAACGATGTACCGAGCCGCTGAGGCTTTCTCTCAGCAGACGGCATACCCTGAACATCCCTTCCCGCACCTGGAACCGGACGCTTACTGCGTACTCTGCCAGCAACCTTATTCAACGGATGCCTCGGAGCGCATGCGGCGTTTCGCGGCATTTGTCGCCGACAGCGCCACGGCGGATGCGCAAGCCGCCACGCTTGCGCGCATGAACGCTCTAGGGAAGGTGCAGGCTGTCGATCTAAACGTTCTGGATGTGCCAACACGGGCTGACGTGGAGGAGCGACTGCCCGACCTACACGCTGCCATCACCGCAGCGGCATCGGTCTGGACCGCCCGGCATACTTGGGTTAGCCAAGCCCTGCAAACTGGAAACTGGTCCCCCGAGTCAGAACCGCTTCCTATCGAAGCAAACCTCGATAGTCTCTTCGCCGCCAAAGCTGCTTCGCTCCGAGTCGACGCCAATACCCTGCGGACCTCTGCCGATCCCGCTCTACGCTTGGCGCTGACCCAAGAACTGGCAGAGCTAGAAGCCCGACAACGCCTCGCCAACCAGCTTGGCGCGGTGGAGCGCTTTGTTCAGGACAGTCAGGTCCATGCCACATTGAGCCGCTGCCATGCCGCCCTCAACCCAGCGGCAGTGTCACGCAAACTGACGTCCCTGGCGGCGACGCATGTGACCGAGGCTCTGGCCGCTTCTATGAATGCTGAGTTGAAAGCCCTGGGCTATAAGCGACGGGTGCAACCCGACCTGAGCGGGCGCACAGAGCTGGGGGTGACCAAGGTCACGCTGCGCCTGCAGGAAATCACGGCGAAAGCCTCCAAGGTGCTGTCAGAGGGCGAGCAGCGCGCGTTGGGGATGGCTATGTTCCTCGCCGAGCTCGAATCCCTGCCACATACTTCGACCGTTATTTTCGACGATCCGTCTACGTCGCTGGATCACGTATATCGTCGGGCCATAGCTCGGCGTTTGGTAGCGCTGGCTGAGACCCGCCAAGTGCTGGTGTTCACCCATGATGCGGTGTTCCTGACCGAGCTCGCGATGGCGCTTCAGCGCGCTGATCGCTCGGCCAGCTACAAGACCATCGGTTGGGACGAGTCGCCGGGACTAGTGAGCGAGGGGCTGACGTGGACGACGATGGACACCAAGGCCCGCCTGGCCGATCTCGAAAGTCGTGCGAAAGCACTGAACGTTCCGGTCGGCAGCGACCCGGATGATGAGCTTGAGCGGCAAATCGCATCGGGATACTCAAGCCTCCGAGGCACTGTCGAGCGCGCCATACGCGAGGTTTTTTTGAACAATACCGTCCAGCCGTTCAGCGATGTGGTGAGCGTAGAAGCATTTGGTGCTGTCATTGGCCACCCCGCAGAGGAGTGGGAGCAGTTGCTGGCAGTGTATGCGCGGGCCTGCGAAGCTACCGAGGCCCACGACACCCCAGGCGAGCGCCAACTACCGCTTCCCGCGCGTGAGGAGTTGCTCGGCGATATCGCCCAGGTCCTGGAATTAATCAAAAACGCGACTAAACGCCGAACTGCCTACGAGAATCTACGCCGGGAGCGGACCGCGCAACGCAAGAAGCTCTTCGGCGGCTAGCCCGACGTTTCATGCCGGGCTGGTCGGGCATGGCTGTGTTTCTTTCGAATATTGCGAGCTCTCCGTTTCAAAGTTTTTTGTGGCCTCGCGGATCAAGAGGAAGCACATTGGAGGCCGGCAGTTGGCGCTCCAAGTCCGCAATACGGTCGTACAGCTCAAGAATGGTGGCGTCGGCCTCACTGAGTAGGCTGGCTAGGTGGTCACGCTGCTGCGTGATTTCCTCGATCCGTTCTCGAAGTCCACGATTTTTTCTGCGGGCTAATAAGCTGACTTGGCGCACTGATGGCGGACGTTGCTCAGCGTGTCCTTCCACGTACTTTTGGATCTCAGCGATCAGTAGGGGGAAACGAGCTTTTTTCAGTGCAGAGGGGTCGCTGCCGGCCTCCTTGGCAACGTTGTTCTGACTTACGGGCGTCCCCTTCGGCAGTCGTTCGGGCTTGTTGCTCTTCAGCCGCTCGAACGCTGCGCGATACTGCTCGCCGGCACTCATTCGCTTAGCCGGGTCAGCGGATTCATGTTTGCCGGATGACATGGCGATAATTCTCCACACTACGTTTCTGGGCTTCCAACGAAGTCCTTAGCGGACTGTCTACCTCGGCAGCGGCCAGGCGCTCATCCAATACCGCCTCCAACACTTCGACTTCGTCGAGTTGCTCGGGGTCATAGAGAACGTCCGCACATGGTTTGGTTTCTCCGGGGGAGTCGCCCCCTCCGCAGCGAGCGATATTGTCGATGCCCCCATAGGGACAGGGGGTACGGCTCGTGCAGATGCCCAGCAAAATCGGTCGATGAGTGACCGTCCCCTTCTTAGCCAGATTGATCGCTTTCTTAGCATCAGAGGCTGAGATTAGGCGGACAATCTCAGATTTTCGCTTCTCGCCGTGGGGGCTGACGAATCGGTTGCTCGTCAGCTGTTGCAGCTGCCTACCCAAAGTTTCGTACATGGTGCGGACGTAGTAGGTATGGGCCTTCTCTTCCAGCCGTACCCTGGAATGGTTTTGCCCGTAGTAGAGACTCATCGCTCTGGCGACGTGCTTTAGCTGAAACTGCAATGAAGCGTCGCTGACCAGCCCGGATGCCTGCATATTCACTGCGCCGGTTCGTCGGAGTTGATGCCAGGCCAACGGCCAGATTTTGCCGACCGCAAACTCGTCGGTCAGCGTCGGCGTCACCAACCGAGCCAATTCGAAATCTTCCGGCGTAATGCGCAATTGCTCACGGTCGAACAGCTTGTCGAACCACTGAAGCACATGGGCATAGCTCGGAATCGATGGCCGAATCGTGCGGTTGATCTTGGTGAACTTCGTTCCCCACGGTTCAAGGCAATAATCAAGCAGATAGCGCTTGGCCGGATCATCCGGCACCGAGGCCTCGCCGGGGGGAGAGTCGCATTCTGCGCGGAGGTCTGCGACCACACGCATGGCTTCAACTGCCACCTGAGCTGACGGGGACGTCACCCAAAGTGCCTCAGAATCCGACATCGTCTTGGTCGTTCGTCCGCACAATACATGGATGTCGCCAAACTGCGGATCACGTTCTATGTGCAAGCAATCGGCGCGCAGGTTCCAAGCCTCTTCGACTCGCATGAGGCTGAAGTTCAGCAGATAGCACAGTCCAGATCGACTCACGAGGTTGAGGTAGCGACTCAGAGTTTGAATGCGAATTTCGTCGTCGCTCACTCCCAGCCAGCGACGAAATAGTTCCACCATGCCAAACCGATGCGCGGTGTCGATGAATGGGCCGTAGTACTGCCGCCCAGTCCACTTTCCGTTTGATCCATCCGACGGCCACTGAAACGGATAGAACGATTGTGGCCTGCGTTGTCCTTGGAGACTGGCAGAGTTGTGCCGATAGGCAGCCAGACAGAAGCGGAAGCACTCCTCGACTTGGCCTCGATGCGCCAAAAAGTCATCCAGGCATTCGCGCAAGCGTGTGATTTGATAGTGCCAAATGCGGGGCGGGATATAGGGGGTCTGGAGCTTCTGGTGGTCGGGCATGGCCGCTGCGAGGCGTGCCAACCCTGCGCGATCCAACAAGGTGAACCCCAGCGCATCCCGCCGCTCGTACAGTTCGTGCAGCAATGCCAAGAACTCACCGGACCGGGAAGCCTGGAGCACCTCCGGGAGACGGTCGGCAACGCGCGGAAAATGACTCAGTTCGGATGCGAGAATGCCTTCTTGAGTGCACAAGACGAACAGCCGACGCATCTGGTCGAAGCGCGTTTTCAGGCCTCGGTATCCACGGGCTCCATTGGGGCCGTATAGCCACCAGCCGATTACGGTCCGCAATAAATCGGCGTTCGCAGGATCGATCGCGGCGACATATTTCTTAGCTGGGCCATCGCCGAAATTGAGAGTGAGCCGTTTTCCCGCCCATGGGTCGAGCCGCCAAATGGCATCGCCCCAACGGCTCACCACCTGGCCAGCGGCATCTATGATGACCGGCCAATCACGCTGCGGTGGCCAGCACGGCGGACGGTAGTTCGGCGCATCAGGAATCGCTAGGGGCGAGTCGATGCCGAGGCCAAGTTCGGAAAGAATATTTTTCGTCATGCTGATCTTTGTCGCAGTTCTGCCAATCGGATGAAGCCATCCCAGGCCGGGTGGTAGTCACCTTCACTTATGCGCGCTCTGGCTTCTTCGACCCAAAGCCTGCGGACCTCGCTACTTTCTTCGAAGAAGCGCAGTTTGGCCGTCAGCCGATCGATCACCAGCAGGGCCGGATGCTCTGTCGTCAGGTGCTTACCCGAACTGGATGGGCGGTAGCGTGCCAGTTCAAGCGATTTGAGGTGGCGCAAGCTACCGAGAGACCACACATGATCCTCACTTTCGATATCCCGGTGCTGGGTACAGAACAGGCAACCGGCAGCATTGATGCAGTCGGGTCGCGGACCATTCTTCGGCATCGTGCCCACTGGTTCAGGTGTGGCCGATACACATCTACCAGGAGCAGGAGGTGAAAGGGACGGATCGGTTTGCTGATGGAAGCGCGTAATTTCCACCATAGCGATCTGCGGATGGGGGTCGGCATATACGCGTATCAGCGTTTGCACCGTATGCTGGGCCAACTCCGCAACCTGTTGGGGATTCTGGGACTCCCGAAGCAACCAGTTGATGCGCGTCCCGCGCAGTTTTCGCGGTCTCACTATCGGTATGCCAAGCTCGCGGCAGATGCGCGTAACGTTCGTGAACTGCGTCGCCTCTTCTAGGATTCGTCCCCCGCTACGTATAAGCGGAAAGAGCAAACCATCCGGCTCATTGGGAAACCATTCGGAACGCCATTCGAGATAGCGCTCGAACCACTCTCGATAACTGGCAAAGATCTCGAATAGCACTTCTCCTTCCCGTCGATTTTTGTAGGTACGTACCTGGTAGCCGTCTATGTGGCTGGTGTAATGAAACTGCTCAACCCGCAGGGTATGTGCTTGCTGGAGGTTCAGACCGGTCTGGGCGATGAACATCAGCAATTCACTCTCGATCCGTAAATTGACGATGGGGAAACGGGTCCGCAGTGTCCGATCTGCATCGTGGGCGGCACGCGCCGCCAGGGATGCTTCGATTTGCGCTTGGTTTTGCGGCCTGGTACGGCGGGCCGCTACTTTCTCGGGGCTCTGCAATCCCGACCATAGTTCCAGCACTTGGCCGGTGCGTAACGAAATACAAACTGGGAGGGGGGCCATTGTCCCCCTCCAGGTCAATGCCTCGCATACGTCAGCTAGAAGGTGTCCGAATGCGAAGGTGTTTTGCAGATTCTGCTTGTCCGCTTTGCTCGTATGTACCTTGCCTTTGCCGCGCGGCTTGCGAATACGTGTGCTCTTGCTCAGGCTTGCTTGGCGGTCCAATGCTCGGTCCAGCATCGTCGCCGTGAGCCTGGTGAGATCGTACAGGGACCCATCGCTGAAATTGCGTTCGACTCGATGACGCTGGAGCAAGTGATCGGTCCAACGAATGAACGTGTCGGCCGCCGTCTCGAGACTGAGATTCACGTTTTCTGAATCGATCCAGGCAAAGAATCGGCGCAATGCACTGATCTTGTTCTGCACCGAGAAGCGACTTCCGCCACCAGCAAGGTCGTCAGTCATGTGCTCATGCAGCTGCGTCACCAGCTCGAAACGTTCCGGCAAGGGACTGCCGAGTTCGCCCTGCGCGATCTGGCGGCCCACATGCTTCACCTTTGCTGCTGCACCTCCGCGAAACAGCAGCGGCCGGAGGTCCCAGGGCGTTTCAGTGGCCCCATACTCAAGCATCGGGAAAGTGAGGTCGAATTCGGAACTATCCATCGTGCCGCGCCCCAGCGCCGATCCCGCTAAATGCCGCCATGAAGCTATTTGAGAGGGCTTGTTTGATCGGCAGTGCCTGTACGAATCGGATGTATTTGAAGGTGGTGGCTTCAGAGTTAGGCCCATGGAGCAACGCGTCGCTGACCGTCGCAATTACAATAGCGACATCGGCACAAGCCGATAGCGCCAGACGTGCCAATTCGGTACCGAAGGTGCAGCGCGACTGATGGAAGCGGAATTTACGGAGCACCTGTAGTTCTGCTTTGACGCCCCGTTTTCGAAACTCGGACATCTCAACATTCACAGCAGATGACTGATCGGTGCCGCGCCTGCCATAGGCGTTACCAAAGCGGGTCAAGAACAGCAAATCACGATTCTCGGGCGAGGCTTTCGCCTCTCGTTCCATCCTCCGCCAGCCTTTGGCATATTCCAGCAATTCATCACGCAACGCTTCGGGTATCCAGACCTGGCCAGTCACACCGAATTTCGTGTGCACTGGCGGAGCTGCGCCTGGACCAACTGCAAGGCGTAGAAGCCCTTCAGCGGAAGGGTCGGGGGCGGCGCGCTCCAGAGACTGAATCTTGAGATCACAGATGCTGCCGAGCCGCATCCCGGTAAAAAATCCAAGGGCCAACATGAGGTAGAGCTCGGGCGTGGCGTTCTCTGCGGCGAAATCCAGAATTGCATCGCGATCGGTCTCCGAGACTGGCAACAGCCCATCTTCAAGCGTTTGGCCTGGGCGCTTACGGTTCGGGATGCTGAGGTCGGTGGTGGTTCCGCTGATCGTTCGCTCGAACCCCACCCGGTCGAAGTATTTAACGACGTAGGGTTTTTCCCGCCACAGCTGGACGTGTGGAGAAAGAAGCTCCCTATGCCTTACCCACCGATAGAACATGATGCAATTGCGCATGTACTCAGACGCCGTGGATGGGCCGATCTGGCCGGCATCGCGCATCTTGATCAACGCCCCTCGGTATAGCACCAGGCAGCGGTCAGCTTTGCGAGCGGGAAACTCGAACCACTGCAAATCACGAGATTCAAGAAATTTAGCGTAATTGAGAAGGCCATTCATGTTACTGGCAACGGTCTTAAGAGAAGCGTCACCAGTCGTTGCTCGCTCCACTGCCCACAGGTTTGCCTCCCTCCAAGGTGCATAGTCTGCCCAAAAGATTTGGGGCAAGCCCTCAATGGATGGCCGGCTGCTACTGGGGGAGTATGCGACGGCGTTCTCTCTGCGCACGAGGTAATGGGGCACGAAATGAATGCGCTCTAGCGTCGCCATTCAACGCCCCTGGGACGCTTAACAATGTCCATAGATAGAACTCAATAGCTTAGGCGTCCGCACTATACAACTTACTCTTATCGAATTTATCGGAGCGCAGCTTGGCCTGGGTGCCGACGATCTCGTAGACTATGCTGCCCGCGAGGAAACACGGCA
>NZ_JAKKOM010000057.1:0-15149 GCF_021739525.1 Klebsiella sp. 2019SCSN059
GGAACGGTCTGCGTTGTCGGGAAGATGCGTGATCTGATCCTTCAACTCAGCAAAAGTTCGATTTATTCAACAAAGCCGGGAAGACTGCTCTGACAACTATCTTGACACTTATTGCTCTAATTATTATAGCGTATAAGAAGCTGTATTTAATTCATAAGATCATTTCAGTATATTGCTTTGTTAAGGTAATTAACTTTGTCATGTGCTTTAGCTAATAATTGGTCTAATATATTAAGTTTTGCTTCCTCTATAAAAACTTCATAAATACAAGGTTATTGTTTAATTTCTTTTCTTCATGGATGTTTAGGTGGGTAAGGAAACCATTATGTTTTTAGTTTGTATTTTGCACTTTTATTGAAGTGTATTTTAAATGCAACAATTTAATATGTGTGTAATTGAAGTTGATGAACATAAGGTGATGGGATGGATAAGGGAATCATAAAGGCTGCGATTGCTTTTTTTAGCTCTTCGGTATTAGTTCAAGGGATCGGATTCTTGTCCCAAGTGTTTTTAATGAGGGAATTATCTGTTGCTCAATTCGGGACTTATGCCTTAGTATTTGAAGCTTTGGCCATGTGTAATATGGTTGTAAGTGGAGCGTTTAGGAACTATTATTTAAGAGAGATTAATAAAGGGAATTCAAGCAATATACTTCTTCCATACCAACTTCTTTTTGGTAGTTTTTGGTGTGTATTTAGTACGGTTTCTATTGGTCTGGTTTTTAATCTTGATAACATGATAATATTGGGCATGTCACTTTCTATGGTGTTGTCATCATTGATAATGCCAAAATGGACTGAATGTTTAGCTCTAGGAAAACGGAAGTTAATAATAATGAGGGATTTAACTTATGCATGTGGCACATTTTTACTTATACTATTTTATGTTTTTTATTTAAAGAAACACATTAATTTTTTAATAATATCCGTTTTTACATTAAACATCATTGTATCATTATTGTTCTTTATGGATTTTACTGAGCTAAGGAAATATTTTACCTTTTGTAATATTAAGCTCCTGACTACTTCTATTGTTCCTTTTTTTGGTATATTTATTGCTAATACAATTTATAATAAAATTGGTGTCACATTTATAAATCACATGTCTTCCATCAGTAATGTCGCATTGTATTTGGCTATGTTTAAATTTATTACACCATTATTTTTTATTCAAAATGCTCTTGTATCGTCTATTTTGCCGAAGTTTAATTCAGAGCGTAGTTTGGAATTTGATAAGAAAATTTTTCTTTTCTTCGCTGTGCCTGGTTTAATTGTAACCGTAGTGTTACCTCTAGTTTTTCCAGTGGTCATATCAGTTTTAGGCCTGTATAAGTATGAGAACATTACTGGCTTATTTTACTATGGATCGCCAATAATATTTATTTCTTTTATTTATGGTGCGTTATCTAATTATATTTCCGTCTCTGGTGGGCAATCTCTTATCCTAAAGACAAATATATATGCCATTATTTTTTATATTTTATCGTTATTTGTATGTGAAGCGTTGGGTGTAAAAATAAATATAATAATTTTGGTTCTTTCTTTATTTGTTATTTCCGAGTCATTTATTTGTATTGTTTATTATTTTGATATAAAGAAAAATAATAAGATAACAGGGTTGTTTATATGGTCCCCGTTGTTAGTAATTACGTATGAAATTTTTATGGTGGGTAAACTTCTATGAGTAAACTAGTCATTGTATTTTCCCGATTTAATACGGAGCATTTGGTGAAAGATGTTTTTTTGTTTCCTCTTTATTTAAGTAAGGAACTAAATCTCCAATTAGAAGTTGTATATGATAATGATAATGATCTTCCTTTTCCTTTTTTTGAAAATGTTACCTTCTTAAATTTAAAGTCTGGTGGTGGATTTAATTCGTTTAAAAGCATATTGGCCCAGTTATCCTATATAAAGCAAGAGGGTAGAAATATTTCTTTTGTTTTTTTATTTCATGTGAGATGGTATAGTTTCCTCATTGGTTCTGCATATAAAAGAAGACAAAAAGAGGGGTATGTTTATATTAAGGGTGATTTGTCTGTTGACGAGGCAAAAGATTTTTTTGACTATTATAACATAAAAAAAATGATCAAGTCGTTATTTGTTAAATATCTTTCAAAATATGTTGATCTTGTGTCTGTTGAAACAATTGATGCCTTGAATGTGTTAAAGAAAAAAGCTGTGATTAGTAATGATAAGATTATTTTTATACCAAACGGGGTTGAGAGAGATAATAATAACGCATCTATTATTAAAAAAGAAAATGTAATATTGAATGTTGCAAGAATTGGAACGGTGCAAAAAAACACAGAGTTTATTCTTGATGTGATTTCCAAGGTGAACATGAAAGATTGGAAGTTATATTTTTTAGGGGAGGTAGAGGAAGGTTTTCATTCTGAAATAGATTTGTTTTTTTTGAGAAACCCATCTCTCAGGGAGAGTGTTTTTTTTCTTGGGAATGTAAAAGACAAAATTACAAGAAATGATTTTTATAAAAAATCGAAAATATTTTTTTTCCCCTCGCGTTATGAAAGTTATGGCTTGGCATTGTTAGAGGCTGCATATTATAATAACTATTTATTAACCACAAATGTAGGGGCGGCTGGTGATCTTATTAATTATTTTGGCTGTAAGGGAGAGTTTATTAACTTGATGGACAAGGAATCGGTGGTTAATATAATGCAGCGATTAATTGATCATGGGGGTAGTATTAATGTGTCAAACGATATTGATGATTTATATTTATCTAAATTAGTCATTAAATTAAAAAATCAATTCCTGCTTGCAAGAAATAAAAACGTAAATTGCTGATTTTGCATTTCTTTGGTATTTGAATGCTTCAAAAATTTACTAATGAGAAGCATGTATGCATGTATCGTCTAAAAATATTATAATGTACGGGTGTTTTTCATTTTTTATTCACTCACGATTGTAAATCATTATGCTGTTTTTGGATGGGGTTATATGGATGATAGGCCTTAAATATATATGTTGTTTAGGTTTTTGTATGAATTATGAGTGATATTAAGGGTGTGATAACTTGTCTTTGTTATTTGATGTTGCTCTCAGTTCCATTTTTAAAATAAAAAGTTTATAATTTGGCTTGATCGCTTATTGCATACTGAATGCTATCTACTACACCTTAACTAAGCTATCATAGAGATATGTTTGTCTATAATGTATGCATTTTTGATGCATGCATATTTATTATACACCAGACAGGAGTATGTAATGTCCAAGCAACAGATCGGGGTTGTCGGTATGGCAGTTATGGGGCGCAACCTTGCGCTCAACATCGAAAGCCGTGGTTATACAGTCTCTGTTTTCAACCGCTCTCGTGAAAAGACCGAAGAAGTGATTGCCGAGAATCCGGGCAAGAAACTGGTCCCGCATTATACCGTTAAAGAGTTTGTCGAATCCCTCGAAACTCCACGCCGCATCCTGTTAATGGTGAAGGCGGGCGCTGGCACTGATAGCGCGATCGATTCACTTAAGCCGTATCTGGACAAAGGCGACATCATCATTGATGGGGGGAATACCTTCTTCCAGGACACGATTCGTCGCAACCGCGAATTGTCTGCTGAAGGTTTTAACTTCATCGGTACCGGTGTTTCAGGTGGTGAAGAAGGCGCGCTTAAGGGCCCATCTATCATGCCTGGTGGCCAGAAAGAAGCCTATCAACTGGTGGCTCCAATTCTTGAGCAGATCGCTGCTCGTGCTGAGGATGGTGAACCCTGTGTTGCTTACATTGGTGCTGATGGTGCAGGCCACTATGTGAAGATGGTTCATAACGGTATTGAGTATGGCGACATGCAACTTATCGCGGAAGCATATTCCTTACTGAAAGGTGGTCTGGCACTTTCTAATGAAGAACTGGCAACATCCTTTACCGAGTGGAACGAAGGAGAACTCAGTAGCTACCTGATTGATATCACCAAAGACATCTTCACTAAAAAAGATGAAGACGGTAAATACCTCGTGGATGTGATTCTCGATGAGGCAGCCAACAAAGGTACTGGCAAATGGACCAGCCAGAGCTCACTCGACCTCGGCGAACCACTGTCCCTGATTACTGAATCTGTCTTTGCGCGCTACATCTCTTCATTGAAGGACCAGCGTGTTGCTGCGTCTAAAGTCTTGACGGGGCCCAAATCTCAACCGGTTGACGACAAGGTTGAGTTTGTAGAGAAAGTTCGTCGCGCTCTATATCTGGGCAAAATCGTTTCTTATGCTCAGGGCTTCTCTCAGTTGCGTGCTGCTTCTGATGAATATAACTGGGATCTTAACTATGGTGAGATTGCTAAAATCTTCCGTGCCGGTTGTATTATCCGTGCTCAGTTCCTGCAGAAGATTACTGATGCTTACGAGCAGAATGCGAGCATCGCCAATCTGCTACTGGCCCCGTACTTCAAGCAGATTGCAGATGAATATCAGCAGGCGCTGCGTGATGTTGTGGCTTACGCTGTCCAGAACGGTATCCCGGTTCCGACATTCTCTGCTGCTATTGCCTACTACGATAGCTATCGCTCTGCAGTCCTGCCAGCCAACCTGATTCAGGCTCAGCGTGATTATTTCGGTGCCCATACCTATAAGCGCACTGATAAAGAAGGTGTATTCCATACGGAATGGTTGGAATAATTTTTATTTTCAATGTCAGGCCATTTGGCCTGGCTTTTTTTGTGCACAGAAAACCTCCAGCTAGGCTGGAGGTTCAGTAAAGCTTTCAGCTTTGAGCCAGTTATAAAAAACCCTTTTGCTTTGTTAAGACAGGCTGCGGTCTGGCAACTGCAAATGTTCAACAAGAAATCAAAAGGGGGTCCCGATGGGGGACGAAAAGCGCTTAGCGCACACTCGATGCAACTGTAACTATCACATAGTTTTTGCGCCCAAGTACCGAAGACAAGTGTTCTACGGAGAGAAACGCAGAGCGATAGGTAGCATCTTAAGAAAACTGTGTGAGTGGAAAAGCGTGAAAATCGTGGAAGCAGAATGCTGTGTGGATCATATTCATATGCTTCTGGAGATCCCGCCAAAGATGAGCGTCTCGAGTTTCATGGGGTATCTGAAGGGTAAAAGCAGCCTGATGCTTTATGAACAATTTGGAGCTCTGAAATTTAAATACCGAAACAGGGAGTTTTGGTGCAGAAGGTACTACGTAGTTACAGTTGGCAAAAATGCGACGAAGATACAGGAGTACATAAAGCACCAGTTAGAAGAAGATAAGAGGGGTGAGCAACTCTCGATCCCGTATCCAGGTAGCCCGTTTACGGGTCGTAAGTAATCCATAGATGCAAATGTCAGATCGAGATGCGCCTGTTAGGGCGCGCCTGGTAAGAGAGCCTTACAGGCGCATATGAAAAACCTCCGGCTATGCCGGAGGATATTTATTATCTTTAATTTTATAAGCGACCCAAAATTTTTGCTTTCTAAAGATTTTTTAATATTTAATGTTCTTAAGTGCTTGCAATCTTTATTCTCTTGTTCTCCTATATTACTTTGCTTCTTGCCTCAGTAATCGACTGGGCGTTAAATACTAGGGTTTTAATTAAAGGAATTTAATATGTTACTTCCTGTGATAATGGCTGGTGGTACCGGCAGTCGTCTCTGGCCGATGTCTCGTGAGCTTTACCCGAAACAGTTCTTACGACTGTACGGGCAGAATTCAATGCTGCAGGAAACCATCACCCGACTCTCGGGCCTTGAAATCCATGAACCGATGGTCATCTGTAACGAAGAACATCGCTTCCTGGTAGCCGAACAACTGCGTCAACTCAATAAACTGTCGAATAATATCATTCTTGAGCCGGTCGGGCGTAATACCGCTCCGGCCGTTGCCCTGGCTGCCCTCCAGGCCACCCGCCACGGGGACGACCCGCTGATGCTGGTCCTTGCCGCAGACCATATTATCAATAACAAACCGGTATTCCACGATGCCATCCGCGTCGCCGAGCAGTATGCCAATGAAGGGCATCTGGTCACTTTCGGGATTGTTCCAAACGCTCCAGAAACCGGCTACGGCTACATCCAGCGCGGCGTAGCGCTTACTGACAGTGACCACGCCCCTTACCATGTGGCTCGCTTTGTTGAGAAGCCAGACCGGGAGCGCGCCGAGGCCTACCTCGCTTCCGGAGAGTACTACTGGAACAGCGGCATGTTTATGTTCCGCGCCAAAAAATACCTCTCCGAGCTGGCCAAATTCCGTCCGGATATCCTTGAGGCCTGCCAGGCAGCGGTCAGCGCCGCGGATAATGGCAGCGACTTCATCAGCATTCCACATGACATTTTCTGCGAGTGCCCGGACGAATCCATCGACTACGCGGTGATGGAAAAAACCGCCGATGCGGTGGTGGTCGGTCTCGATGCCGACTGGAGTGACGTTGGCTCGTGGTCGGCGTTGTGGGACGTTAGCCCTAAAGATGCGCAGGGTAACGTGCTCAGCGGCGATGCGTGGGTGCATAATAGCGAAAACTGCTACATCAACAGCGACGAGAAGCTGGTGGCGGCGATTGGCGTGGAGAACCTGGTGATTGTCAGTACCAAGGACGCGGTGCTGGTGATGAACCGCGAGCGCGCTCAGGACGTGAAGAAGGCGGTCGAGTTCCTTAAACAGAACCAGCGCAGCGAGTACAAGCGCCACCGCGAGATTTACCGTCCCTGGGGCCGCTGCGACGTGGTGGTGCAGACCCCACGGTTTAATGTCAACCGGATCACGGTGAAACCGGGCGGGGCCTTCTCTATGCAGATGCACCACCACCGTGCCGAGCACTGGGTTATTTTGGCTGGTACCGGTCAGGTGACGGTGAACGGGAAGCAATTCCTGCTGACGGAAAACCAGTCCACCTTTATTCCCATCGGAGCCGAGCACTGCCTGCAAAACCCGGGCCGTATTCCACTGGAAGTTCTGGAAATCCAGTCCGGTTCCTACCTGGGCGAAGACGATATTATCCGTATTAAAGACCAGTATGGTCGTTGCTAATCTTTTGGGGAATAAGGTGCAGAATGACACAGTTAACATGCTTTAAGGCTTATGACATCCGTGGTGAACTGGGAGAAGAGCTGAACGAAGACATTGCCTACCGTATCGGGCGCGCCTATGGCGAATTTCTGAAACCTGGGAAGATTGTAGTGGGGGGCGATGTGCGCCTCACCAGCGAGCCGCTGAAGCTGGCTCTGGCCCGGGGGCTGATGGACGCCGGTACCGACGTGCTTGATATCGGCCTGAGCGGCACCGAAGAGATTTACTTTGCCACTTTCCACCTCGGAGTGGACGGCGGGATCGAGGTGACGGCAAGCCACAACCCGATGAACTACAACGGCATGAAGCTAGTGCGCGAAAACGCGAAGCCCATCAGCGGCGATACTGGGCTGCGCGATATCCAGCGCCTGGCGGAGCAGAACCAGTTTCCGTCGGTGGACCCGGAGCGCCGCGGCACCCTGCGTCAGATTTCGGTGCTGAAGGAGTACGTCGACCACCTGATGGGTTACGTAAACCTGGCGAACTTCACCCGTCCGCTGAAGCTGGTGGTGAACTCCGGCAATGGGGCGGCAGGGCACGTGATTGATGAGGTGGAGAAACGCTTCGAGGCGGCCGGGGCGCCGGTGACTTTTATCAAGGTGCATCACCAGCCGGACGGGCATTTCCCGAACGGTATTCCGAACCCGCTGCTGCCGGAGTGTCGCCAGGATACTGCCGACGCGGTGCGCGAGTATCAGGCGGACATGGGGATTGCTTTTGATGGCGACTTCGACCGCTGCTTCCTGTTTGATGACGAGGCGTCGTTTATCGAGGGGTACTACATTGTCGGGCTGTTGGCGGAAGCATTCCTGCAGAAGCAACCGGGGGCGAAAATCATTCACGACCCGCGTCTGACGTGGAATACGGTGGATATCGTTACCCGCAGCGGCGGCCAACCAGTGATGTCGAAGACCGGGCATGCGTTCATCAAGGAGCGGATGCGCCAGGAAGACGCCATCTACGGCGGGGAGATGAGTGCGCACCATTACTTCCGCGACTTTGCCTACTGTGACAGCGGGATGATCCCGTGGCTGCTAGTGGCGGAGCTGCTGTGCCTGAAAAACAGCTCGCTGAAGTCGCTGGTGGCAGATCGCCAGGCGGCGTTCCCGGCGTCAGGAGAGATTAACCGCAAGCTGGGTAATGCGGCGGCGGCTATTGCGCGTATCCGCGAACGCTATGAACCAGATGCCGTCAACGTGGATACCACCGACGGTATCAGTATTGAATACCCGGAGTGGCGCTTTAACTTGCGTACGTCCAACACGGAGCCGGTGGTACGTCTGAATGTTGAGTCCAGAGCGGATAATAGTCTGATGGAGAGTAAAACAAAAGAAATACTCAATCTCCTTTCATAAAGTTATCAAACAATTAATGAAAATAGTTTGATGTCATTTAAAGATACTGCATATCTTTTGGACTCAAAAGATTCATTAATTGCTTTTTCTTTAATTAAAAGGGCATTTAAAAATGCTATGCCCTTTACTAACGAAACTATTGGACAATATTATAATGAAGATCCTTGTCACCGGTGGCGCTGGGTTTATTGGTTCTGCCGTTGTTCGTCATATCATTGAGAATACTCAGAATGACGTGCGCGTTATGGACTGCCTGACTTACGCAGGTAATCTCGAGTCTCTGGCTTCTGTAGCCGACAACAGCCGTTATTCTTTCTCGCGTACGGATATCACCGACGCCCAGGGCGTGGCTCAGCAGTTCAGTGAGTTTCAGCCTGATATCGTGATGCACCTGGCTGCCGAAAGCCATGTTGACCGTTCTATTGACGGCCCGGCCGCCTTTATCCAGACCAACCTGATTGGCACCTTTACCCTCCTGGAAGCGGCCCGTCACTACTGGTCAACCCTGGATGCGGCTCCGAAGCAGGCTTTCCGCTTCCATCATATCTCTACTGATGAAGTTTATGGTGATCTGCACGGCACTGATGACCTGTTTACGGAAGAAACGCCTTATGCGCCAAGCAGTCCGTACTCTGCCTCTAAGGCCGGGAGTGACCATCTGGTGCGTGCCTGGAACCGTACCTACGGTCTGCCGGTAGTGGTGACTAACTGCTCAAACAACTATGGCCCATATCATTTCCCGGAAAAACTGATCCCGCTGACCATTCTCAATGCGCTGGCGGGTAAACCGCTGCCGGTGTATGGCAACGGTGAACAGATTCGTGACTGGCTCTATGTGGAAGATCATGCTCGCGCACTCTATAAAGTCGCCACTGAGGGTGAGAGCGGTGAAACCTACAATATCGGCGGTCATAACGAGCGTAAGAATATTGATGTAGTACGTACTATCTGCTCCATTCTCGATAAAGTGGTGGAACAGAAGCCGGGCAATATCAGTCACTTTGCTGACCTGATCACCTTCGTAAAAGATCGTCCGGGTCACGATCTGCGCTATGCGATCGACGCGGCGAAAATTCAGCGCGACCTGGGTTGGGTGCCGCAGGAGACCTTTGAAAGTGGCATTGAGAAAACCGTGCACTGGTACCTGAACAACACCACCTGGTGGCAGCGCGTGCTGGACGGCTCGTATGCCGGTGAACGTCTTGGCCTGAATAACTGATTAAGGAAATATACAGATGAAAGGTATTGTTCTGGCCGGTGGCTCCGGTACTCGTTTATATCCTATTACCCAGGGTGTCTCTAAACAGCTGCTGCCAATTTACGACAAGCCGATGGTTTTCTACCCTATCTCTGTGCTGATGCTGGCGGGGATCCGCGATATTCTGATTATCTCCACCCCGGATGATATGCCGGGGTTCCAGCGTCTGCTGGGTGACGGTTCGCAGTTCGGGGTGAACTTCAGCTACGCCATTCAGCTGTCACCGGACGGCCTGGCGCAGGCCTTTATTATCGGTGAAGAGTTTATCGGTAACGACGCCTGTGCGCTGGTGCTAGGCGATAACATCTACTTCGGCCAGAGTTTTGGTAAAAAGCTGGAAGCGGCGGCCAGCAAAACCACCGGTGCCACCGTGTTTGGTTATCAGGTGCTCGACCCGGAACGTTTTGGTGTGGTGGAGTTCGATGAGCACTTCAGAGCGCTGTCGATTGAAGAAAAACCGCTGAAGCCGAAATCTGACTGGGCGGTAACCGGCCTGTATTTCTACGATAACGACGTGGTGGAGATGGCGAAAGCCGTCAAACCGTCTGCGCGCGGCGAGCTGGAAATCACCACCCTGAACCAGATGTATCTGGAGCGGGGCGATCTGCAGGTGGAACTGCTTGGGCGTGGTTTTGCCTGGCTGGACACCGGCACCCACGACAGCTTGATTGAAGCCTCGCAGTTTATTCATACCATTGAGAAGCGTCAGGGGATGAAGGTCGCCTGTCTGGAAGAGATCGCTTACCGCAATGACTGGCTGAGCGCCGAAGGGGTTGCGGCCCAGGCAGAACGGCTGAAGAAAACCGAATATGGCGCTTATCTGAAACGCCTGCTTAACGAACGTTAATCGCCTGCCGATCATATATAGGGTATTCAATAATGAAAATTTTACTGATTGGTAAAAATGGCCAGGTTGGCTGGGAGCTGCAGCGTTCGCTGTCGACGCTGGGTGAGGTGGTCGCCGTTGATTACTTCGATAAAGAATTATGCGGTGATTTAACGAATCTGGAAGGCATTGCGCAAACTGTTCGTCAGGTAAAACCGGACGTCATTGTCAATGCGGCGGCCCACACTGCGGTAGATAAAGCTGAAAGCGAGCGTGAGCTGTCCGACCTGCTGAACGACAAGGGCGTGGCGGTGCTGGCGGAAGAGTCGGCGAAGCTGGGCGCCCTGATGGTGCATTACTCCACCGATTATGTGTTCGACGGGGAGGGGAGTCACTATCGTCAGGAAGAGGAGGCCACCGGGCCGCTGAACGTCTACGGTGAAACCAAGCGCGCCGGTGAGCTGGCGCTGCAGCAGGGTAACCCGCGTCATCTGATTTTCCGCACCAGCTGGGTGTACGCCACCCGTGGGGCGAACTTTGCTAAAACCATGCTGCGTCTGGCGAGTGAGAAAGAGACGCTGTCTATCATTAACGATCAGCACGGCGCGCCGACCGGGGCAGAGCTGCTGGCAGACTGCACCGCCATCGCCATCCGTGAAGAGTTGCGTAATAAAGCGGTTGCCGGAACCTACCATCTGGTCGCCAGCGGTGAAACGAGCTGGTATGACTATGCCCGCTTTGTTTTTGACGTGGCACGAGCTAACGGCGTGCAGTTGGCTATCAATGAGGTTAACGGGATCCCGACCACGGCCTATCCAACACCGGCAAAACGTCCGCTGAATTCCCGCCTGTCGAATGAGAAATTCCAGCGCGTATTTGGTGTCACGCTCCCGGATTGGCGTCAGGGTGTAGAGCGTGTGGTCGTGGAAGTTTCAGGCAAGTAAGGGTATACAAGATGAGTATTATTAAAACAGACATTCCTGACGTACTGATTTTTGAGTCTCGCGTGTTCGGTGATGCGCGTGGTTTTTTCTTCGAAAGCTTCAGCAGCAAGGTGTTTGACGAGGCGGTCGGCCGTCATGTTGAGTTTGTGCAAGACAACCATTCGCAGTCGCAGAAGGGTGTGTTGCGAGGTCTTCACTATCAGCTGGATCCGCACTCGCAGGGTAAACTGGTGCGCTGCGTGGAAGGTGAGGTTTTTGATGTGGCGGTGGATGTCCGCCGTTCATCGCCAACCTTTGGCCAGTGGGTCGGGGTGGTGCTCAGTGCGGAAAACAAACGTCAGCTGTGGATCCCGGAAGGGTTTGCGCATGGCTTTATGGCCCTGAGCGAGACGGTGCAGTTTGTCTATAAAGCGACCAACTACTATGCGCCACAGTCTGAGCGCAGTATTCTCTGGAATGATCCGGATATCAACATTCAATGGCCTGATTTGAACGCCTGTGAACTTTCTTTATCAGAAAAAGATATGCAGGCTCATACGCTGGCGACCGCAGAAGTCTATAAATAATATTTATATATAATAATTGTTATGCTTCCTAAAAAGGCCCAATACGGGCCTTTTTAAAGCAGGCTATTTTGTGCCTTTCTTGACACTTATCTCCTCAAAGAGTAAAACCGCCAGAAGTGTTGATTACAGGGTGGCTACTATGCCGCCGTCCAGTTAACTGATTAAAGTGTGATCGAATGAAAATTACTATTTCCGGTACCGGTTATGTTGGTTTATCAAACGGCATCCTGATTGCGCAGAACCACGAAGTGGTTGCGCTGGATATCGTACAATCCAAAGTGGATATGCTTAACCAGAAGATTTCTCCGATTGTCGATAAAGAGATTCAGGAATATCTGGCCGAAAAACCGCTGAATTTTCGTGCGACAACGGATAAGCAAGATGCCTATCGTAATGCCGACTATGTCATTATCGCGACACCAACTGACTACGATCCAAAAACGAACTACTTCAATACCTCAACGGTTGAAGCCGTTATTCGTGATGTCACTGAGATTAACCCTAATGCCGTGATGATCATCAAATCGACCATTCCGGTCGGTTTTACTCGTGACATCAAAAAGCGCCTGGGTATCGACAATGTCATTTTCTCACCGGAATTTCTGCGTGAAGGCCGGGCGTTGTATGACAATTTACACCCGTCTCGTATTGTTATCGGGGAGCGTTCCGAACGTGCAGAACGCTTTGCCAGCCTGCTGAAAGAAGGGGCGATTAAACAGGACATCCCGACGCTGTTTACTGACTCGACTGAAGCGGAAGCAATCAAATTGTTCGCTAACACCTATCTTGCGCTGCGTGTGGCCTATTTCAACGAACTGGATAGCTATGCAGAAAGTCAGGGTTTGAACAGCAAGCAAATTATTGAAGGTGTTTGCCTGGATCCGCGTATCGGCAACCACTACAACAACCCGTCATTCGGCTACGGTGGCTATTGCCTGCCGAAAGACACTAAACAACTGTTGGCGAACTACGAATCAGTACCAAATAACATCATTGGTGCCATCGTTGATGCGAACCGTACCCGTAAAGACTTTATTGCGGACTCCATCCTTGCGCGTAAACCGAAAGTGGTTGGTGTATATCGCCTGATCATGAAGAGCGGTTCGGATAACTTCCGTGCCTCTTCGATTCAAGGGATTATGAAGCGCATTAAAGCCAAGGGTATCCCGGTAATCATCTACGAACCGGTTATGCAAGAGGATGAGTTCTTCAATTCTCGCGTGGTCCGTGATCTGGATGTCTTCAAGCAAGAAGCTGATGTCATCATTTCCAACCGCATGGCGGAGGAATTGTCTGACGTAGCCGATAAGGTCTATACCCGCGATCTGTTCGGCAACGATTAGTCTCTTCTCATGCTCAGGACTGGCGGCATTGTTGCCGTCAGTCTGATTCAATCACTTTCTCAAAAGTCTCCCATCGTCTATCTTCCCTCCACTTGGATCTACAAATCCCGCCGTCGTGTGATGTGGGCCGTAATTTTGCCCTAAACTCATTGCACCCCCTGCTGTGGTCGGATATGTTAAATCACACCTTGTAAAGAGCTGCCGTCACTGAGATGTAGATGCCGGAGATAAGCGCCGGAAGGGTAAAGAAGCCTGCAATGCGGGCTTTTTTTGTTTTTGTACCAACGTTCCGACTGCGGGGCGTGCATGAAGTTGTCTGAACGAAGGTTTAAACAACTGCATGAAAAAAGGCATAAAAAAACCGCAATCTGGGATCGCGGTTCGGTAAGACAGATGTAATAACTCAGGCGTTGTAATACCCTTTGTACCACTCCACGAAGTTTTTCACCCCGTGCTTAACCGACGTCTGCGGTTTAAAGCCCACAAGATCATACAGCGGTCTGGTGTCCGCGCTGGTTTCCAGGACATCGCCGGGCTGCATTGGCATCATATTCTTCTCGGCCTCCATTCCCATCGCTTCTTCCAGGGCGGTGATGTATTCCATCAACTCGACCGGTGAACTGTTACCGATATTGTAAACGCGGTAAGGGGCTGAACTGGTCGCTGGCGATCCATTTTCTACCGTCCACTCTGCGTCAGGCTGCGGGATAACATCCTGTACACGAATGATCGCTTCCACGATGTCATCGATATAGGTGAAGTCGCGCTTCATTTTGCCGTAGTTATAAACGTCAATGCTCTTACCTTCCAGCATCGCTTTCGTAAACTTAAACAGCGCCATGTCCGGACGTCCCCATGGACCGTACACGGTGAAAAAGCGTAGTCCAGTGGTGGGAATGCCATACAGATGAGAATAGGTATGCGCCATCAGTTCATTGGCTTTTTTCGTTGCGGCATACAGCGATACAGGATGATCGACTGAATCATCGGTGGAGAACGGCATTTTGCGGTTTAGGCCATACACCGAACTGGAAGAGGCATACAGCAAATGTTGTACTTTGTTGTGGCGGCAGCCTTCCAGAATGTTCAGATAACCGATCAGGTTAGCATCAGCATAAGCGTGAGGATTTTCCAGCGAGTAACGAACACCGGCCTGTGCTGCCAGATGGATCACGCGTTCAAACTTCTCTGTGGCGAAAATCTGCGCCATTCCTTCTCGATCGGCAAGATCGGTTTTATAAAAAGTGAACAGGGGAGACTGCAGTAGAGCCAGACGAGACTGCTTAAGACTGACATCGTAGTAGTCATTCATGTTGTCGATGCCAACAACCTCGTGACCTGCCTCCAGAAGGCGCTTGCTTACATGAAAGCCGATAAATCCTGCGGCTCCAGTGACTAAAAACTTCATATTCATCCTCCGGGTTGCTTGTTCCCCGCTATATATATTTGCAGATTTTACACTGGCTTGCCTCAGGGGTCATCTGCTTTACCGTTGCAGGATATGAGTTGATGGCATGAAGTACCGCCAGCCATTCTGGGTAGAGGTTTGAACGATTGCCAATGACTGGAAATTTTATTGCAAATGGTAATTATTATCATGTGTTAAATAAGTTAGCCTATTAATAATACCTTCTGTTTTTTATGGCGGCTATCCGGTAGGTCAGGTTTGCAGCAAATCCGGTGGTCGATATCATTGCTCAATATTGTGTCTATTTATAAATTTTACGAATCATTTGTGGAGATCATTCGTTATTACTATGATAAATAAAGGGCTTTGTTGAATAAATCGAACTTTTGCTGAGTTGAAGGATCAGATCACGCATCTTCCCGACAACGCAGACCGTTC
>NZ_JAKKOM010000058.1:0-11516 GCF_021739525.1 Klebsiella sp. 2019SCSN059
CGGTAGCCCGGGTAAGGCGGAACGCCGCGACCCGGGAAATTCCCCGGCTTGCGCTGTGCTTAGTTTGTAGGCCGGGTCAGGCGTAGCCGCCATCCGGCAGTAAGACGGTACGCCGCCACCCGGGATGTCGCCCCTATCCGTGGGCGAGAAAGCGGGCCAGGCGCTGCTGCAGCAGGCGATTTTCGCGGGTCAGCCGCGCGTTCTCATCCAGCAGCGTCAGCGCCACCGCAATCCCCGGCCAGTCCAGCTCCAGCTCGTTACGCAGGCGCACCGCGCGATGGACGATCGTCACCGCGCTGTCGTCGAACAGCCAGGTGTCCGCCTGCGGCTGGTGCGGTTCAATCATGCCTAAGCCGACAATCTCCGTCAGCTCCTCTTCCGACACCCCGGTACGCAGGCATAATTCGGTAATGGTAAACGTCACTGTTACTGTAGCCATCAGGCTTTCCCCCATGTCTTACGCGGATCGAAGCTGGCTTCGGCGGTGGCCAACTGTTGCCAGAGCTCACGCGCTTTTTCATCTGGTTTTGGCGGCATCACAATTTTAATAACGGCGAACAAATCGCCGGTGTGGGTTTTGCTCACCAGCCCTTTGCCCTTGATACGCAGGCGCTGCCCTGCCTGGCTACCCGGCGGCACCGTCAGCAGAATGCTCTCTTTCAGGGTGGGCACCGTGACTTTGGCGCCCAGCGCGGCCTCCCACGGCGCCAGCGGCAGGACGATCTCCAGGTTATGTCCCACGATGTCGAACAGCGGGTGCGGGGCGATGTGGATCACCAGCCACAGATCGCCGTTCGGGCCGCCGTTTTCGCCCGGCGTCCCCTGGCCTTTCAGGCGGATGCGCTGACCATCGGCCACCCCGGCGGGGATCTTCACATTCAGCGTTTTTGGCGTCTCGCTTTCGATCATGCCGAACACGTTATACACCGGCAGGTTATAGCTGATGGTGCGGGTCTGCTCAGCCAGCGTCTCTTCAAGGAACACCGCGACCTCGATCTCCAGGTCGTGGCCGCGCGACGCGTGCTGACGGCGACGCTGATGCGCCTGCTGGCCAAACATGGAGGAGAAGATGTCGTCGAAATCCTGCTGGCTGTAGCTCTGCTCGTGGGGCTGTTGCTGGCGACCGAACCCGGGATCGTTGCGATGCTGCCAGAGCTGATCGTATTCCGCGCG
Organism: Klebsiella sp. 2019SCSN059; assembly: GCF_021739525.1. Classification (NCBI taxonomy): domain Bacteria; kingdom Pseudomonadati; phylum Pseudomonadota; class Gammaproteobacteria; order Enterobacterales; family Enterobacteriaceae; genus Klebsiella; species Klebsiella sp. 2019SCSN059. Next base: position 1,174 of record NZ_JAKKOM010000058.1, read on the forward strand.
CCGTTGCTCATCTTTCAGGACTTCCCAGGCTTCGGCGAGATCCTTAAATTTGGCTTCGGCATCGTTTTCTTTACTGACGTCGGGGTGGTACTTGCGCGCCAGGCGGCGGTAGGCGGTCTTGATGGTTTTCAGATCGTCGGTTGGTTGCACCCCGAGAATGGCATAATAATCCTTCAATTCCATGCTGTTATCTCATCTATGCTCAGTGCGGTAGTTACATATTCCCTGGATCAGGCGTCTGTATAAAGCGTAGGGCAAATGCGCCCTGAAGGGGAAGAAAAGTGGCGGAAACTTGACGCCGTCGGGGTCAACGGCGTCGTGGGCGCGGCTAGTCTTTCACCTGCGGCCGCGGACGACGGCGCCAGCCTGCGAACAGCACCAGCAGCGCGCCGATGGCGCCGGCCAGGCGCGCAATGCCGTCGCCGGCGGTGGGAAACAGCTGGCGAAGGGTTGGGTCGCTGACCAGCATTGACCCGGCAATCCAGCCGATGAGCATCCCGCCCAGCAGCACCACCGCGGGAAAGCGAGTGAGCAGGGCCAGCACCAGCTTGCTGTCGGCGACGATAACCGGAATGCTGATCGCCACGCCGAGGGCGACCAGCGCAATGTGTCCTTTGCCTGCGGCGGCCACCGCCAGCACATTATCCAGCGACATGATCACATCGGCGACGGTGATGGTGACTGCGGTGCGCCACAGGCTGCCGGAGCTGGCAACCTCGCTCTCGTCCTCCTCATTACTGACCAGCCTGATGCCAATCCACATCAGGAGCAGCGCGCCGACTATTTTCAGCCACGGCAGCGACAGGAGATACAGGGCGATCGCCAGCAGCAGGATGCGCGCCAGGATAGCGCCTACGGTGCCGATAACGATCGCTTTGGTGCGTTTTTGTGGCGGCAGTTTGCGACAGGCCATGGCGATCACCACGGCGTTGTCGCCGCCCAGCAGTAAGTCGATGGCGACAATCTGCAGCATAATCACCGCCATGTCCCATTGTTGAAGAAACGCATACATATCGAGAGAAACCACCTGAAGTAAATACCACGAAAAGCCGTTGCGCCGGCGACTCCGCCCGGGGAGCGTTGACCACTGGCGCCGGTCCGCGCCGTCGCGCGGGAAACCTGAGCCTGAAAAATAAAGTTACGAATCAACGCGCCGTCGGGCAAGGCTTCGGCGAAAAAGGGTGATATTTTGTCATACAGACTCACCTGCTGTTCACTTATCGCAAGGATCCCCACTATGTCTGGCCACAAGAAATACCTCTCTGTCGCCCTGCTGAGCGCTGTCTTACTGCCGGCGATAGCTTCTGCCGCTGACGCGCCGGCGACTTTCACCGCGGAACAGGAGGCGCAAATCGGCAAAATTGCCGCCGATTACCTGGTCGCCCACCCGGAAGTTCTCCTGCAGGCAAGCCAGAAACTGCAGCAAATTCAGGCTGAGCAGCAGGCCAGCGCGGCCACCCAGGCGGTGCTGAAGAATGCCGCCTTGCTGACCCAGGATAAAAATACCCCGACCTACGGCCCGGCCAACGGCAAAGTCACGGTGATTGAGTTCTTTGACTACCAGTGCGTCTACTGCAGCCGGCTGGCGCCGGTGATGGAGCAGGTGATTAAAGCGCACCCGCAGACCCGCTTCGCTTTTAAAGAGTGGCCTATCTTCGGCGGGCGCTGGGAAAGCTCGCTGGAAGCAGCGAAAACCGGCCTGCAGATCTATCAGCAGAAAGGGGCGGATGCCTATCTGACCTACCATAACGGGATCTACGCCACCGGACATAACGAAGGCAAGCTGACGACGGCGGATATCCAGCAGCAGGCGAAGAAAGCCGGCTTTGATGCGAAGAAGGCCACCGACGTCGAACCGGTGCTGCAGAGCATTAACGACCTGGCGCAGGAGATTGGTCTCAGCGGCACGCCGGGCGTGATCGTGATGCCGACTACTGGCGCCACGGAAGCCAGCATCACCGTCTTCCCGGGGCTGGCGGATAAAGCCTCGCTCGAAGCCGCCATTAAAAAGGCCGGCGGCTGATCGGCGGCGTCGTTACCCAGTCAGGGCCGCCGAGGGCGGCCCTGCTATCATTCCTGCTCCCTCTCCTCGGGCGGCGGCAGCGCGTGGCTTTTTAAATCAATAATCTGACCAATGTGATCGTGGTAAACGGTCAGCAAATTATAGCGACTCATTTCGGAGATGATCTGCGGGGCGACGTTAAAGCTGCTGGCCAGCTCCTCATCCCGCAGGGTAAGCACCGCGGTGTGACGCCGGGTATGGGCGCGGCGTCGGTTATAGTGGTACCAGAGGATCAGCAACCAGCCGTTCAGCGCGGCAATCAATAAATACACCAGCGCCGTATTCAGGGAGTCCATCAGCGATGACCAGCGCGGGGAGGGCGGCGCGATGAACTGCATCAGCAAATTGGCGTAGAGAAAGAACAGAAAACCGAGCCAGGCCAGCAGCGTTAAGCCGGCGTCCACCAGCCGGGGCAGCACGCGGTGTTCGGTTAAGATGAGCGTATTTTCATTCATCGCAGGCTCCCTTTTCCCCGGTCCGGGCTCACCCAGCGCGCGCGGGAACGTTGACGTTTCAACATCACTTTCGGAAAAGCGACCAGCGTGGTCAGCAGGCCGATCATCCAGTAAACCATCGGGAACCAGATCACCCAGAACAGGGATTTGGCGACCTTTTTCTCATAGCGCCGTTCGATATACAGGCTGGCGACGAACTGCAGCAGGCACATCAGGCCGAGCAGCATGCCGGTGAACTCAGGCGGAAACAGGCTGTGCACTGTCAGGTTGTCCGGCAATGGCATCAGGCGGCTGAGGATAAACAGCAGGATGGTGACCGCGTAGGCAAAGGCCCACAGCGTGGAGCAGGCATACTCCAGAAACAGCGGCCACATCCGATGATGCTGCCAGTGAAACAGGCGGCGCAGGTTGACCAGAAAGACTTCGGCCCCGCCCTGGGCCCAGCGCAGACGCTGCTTCCATAACCCTTTGAGGGTCTCAGGCATCAGGATCCAGCACAGCGCCCGCGGCTCGAAAAAGATGTCCCAGTGGCGGAGCTGAAGCTTCCAGCTGATATCAATATCTTCAGTGATCATATCCGGGCTCCAGTAGCCGACGTCCGCCAGAGCCTGACGCCGGAAGGCGGCGATCACGCCGGAGACAGTAAAGACGCGGCCATAGATCCGCTGCGTCCGCTTGATAAGGCCAATGATCGACGAGAACTCCCCTACCTGAATGCGGCCGATCAGCGTGGATCGGGTGCGGATCCGCGGATTGCCGGTGACCGCCCCGACGTGCGGGTAGTGGATCAGCGGGGCGACCAGCCAGGCCGCGGTATCCCGGTCCAGCAGGGCGTCGCCATCGATGCAGACCAGCAGATCGCCGCGCGCGGCGGCGGCGCCCGCTTTGAGCGCCACCGCTTTTCCCTGATTGGCGGCCAGGTGGATCACCCGCAGCCTTGGCTCCTCCTGCGCCAATTGCTGAAGCACCTGGGCGGTGTTGTCCGAAGAGCCGTCGTTAATCGCGATCACTTCGAGGTTGGCGTAACGCTGGGCCAGCGCCGCGCTGATGGTCTCCCGGGCGTTTTTCTCCTCGTTAAAGCAGGGGATCAGGATCGAGATCAGCGGATTGCCCGGTAGCGACGGCGGCGGGGTATCCTCTCCCCACGGCCAGTGGCGCTCCAGCTGGAACCAGAAGTACAGACCCCCAGTGATCCATAGCACCGACATAAACAGCGGCCAGAAAAAGACAAAGTCGAGGATAAGCTCGCCGGTAAACGCCGCTGCGACGCCTAACGGCAGCCCGAAAACGAGGCATAAAATGCACAATGCGATAATGCGATCAGTCATGGTCAGGGTACCACCAGGAAGAAAATTGCGGTCTGATACGGGAGATATCTGGCTGATTGTTAATGAAATCGTCTGGGTAGTAGCCGTAGTTTTTGACGCCGTTTAGCCGCAGCAAATGCATCCAGTCCGCCAGCTGTTGGTCGGGAATGGCGTTGCGTTGGCGTCGGTTCCAGTCTCTGGCCTGTAGCTCAAAGATGGTTTTCTTCAGCGCGCCCGGGCGGCGGGCGACGGCCTGCACCAGCCGCGTCAGCCAGGCCTGGCTGGCGTCAATCGGCACGGACTCCATCAGCGGCATCGCCATGGGGACCGTCCAGTCATAGGCGGCAAGGAAGTCATCCAGATTTTGCGCAAACCAGGCTTCGCTCTGCGGCTCAAGGATCGGCAGGGCGAAGAGATTACGCGCCGTTTTTACCTGCGGGCCGCGGATGGCCTGCACCGACTGGCGCAGCTGCAGAGTGAAGCGGGTCAGGGTTTGGCTTTTGAAACGCATCCATGCCTGGCGCTCTTGCGGACTTTGGGGCACCGGGCCGGCATCGTGCGCCAGGCCACTCTGCCGCCAGGCGGCGACCGCCTCCGGGCTCACGTCTTCAAAATCGGTCAGCACGGCGTCGTCGTGGAACAGAATCCCGCTGAAGCTGGCGTGTCGGGCCAGATCCTCATAGATGTCGGTGATCTGCTGGCGAACCCGGGGATCCCAGGGCGACAGGCGGACATAGGGCTGACGGGCAAGTAACGCCTTCCCGGTTTGCGGATCCCAGCGCTGAACGCGCGGCAGATCGGACGAGAGATCGAAGGCCAGCACCGGCATCCAGGCATAAACCTTCACCCCGCCGCGGGTCTGTAGCTGCCAGGAGACGAAGTTAAACAGGTCGGCGCGCATCGGCAGCCAGCGGTTGGGGAAATAGAGCGACTTGACCGTGCCGTCACCCTGCGGGTCGGAGAAGGCCTGCAGAAAGACGTGGCTGATTTTCATGTCATAGACGCGCTGCACCAGCTTATCGATATTCTTTGCCTGCTGGACGGGATTGGGGTCATAGACATAGTCCAGATCCACATGCATCACCCGAACAGGATCGGCTTCCTGAATCTGCGCCACTGCGTTGGCAAAGGCCTTGATCGACGGGTTACCGGCGATCAGCATGCGCGGAATATTATCCAGATCCTTTACGTTGCCCAGGCCGTCGTTCAGCGTAAACGCCAGCTGATACCCCTGCTGTTTGGCGATGGCCAGGGTGCTGCCGCTGGCGGCGCCGTAGGGCCACACCCAGGCGCGCGGCGCTTTCCCGGCGACGTCGTGGATTTTCGCCGTCACTTTCTGCACGTCATCGGCCATTCGCCGGGTAAACTGCGCGTCGCTTTCATAGCGGCCGGTGGTTTTATCCCAGCCGCGGTTAGCGGCGGCGGGCTCGCGGCTGCCCTGCGGATTGGCCGGCAGGCCGTAGTGCGAGGCCCAGGTGTGCGCGCCGATCTCCACCAGCGGCGAGCGACTAAGCTCGCGCACCATCTCCCAGGTGGCGAAGCGATCGCGCGGCGTCATCAGGCCGCCAAAATTAACGGGCTGGTTGGCGGGGGTGTCCACCCAGCTGCCCACCGGCGCCCACAGCGCCGGAACGTTCCAGGCTTTAAGCAGCGGCCAGACGCGAGTGTAAAAACTGCTATAGCCATCGTCGAAGCTGAGAAGAAAAGCCTTAGGCGGCAGCGGCTTAAGGCCATGATGCGCGTCCAGAATGTCCTGAACGCTCACGGCATGGTAGCCGTGATGCAGCAGCCAGGCGATCTGCTCATTAAGCGCGCTGGTACGCACCGAAAGATAACGCTGGTCGGCGGCGGCGTCTTCGACGTCATGATAGGCCAGCACCAGAAAGCGATCCGCCGGCCAGGGGTTATTGGCCTCCAGCTGGGGTCGTTGCTGCGGGGCGAGGAAGGGGACCTCCTCAGCACGCACGCTGAAGATAAGGCACAGCCAGCCGAGAAGCATCAGGCCGTTGCGCAGGGTCGTGTTCAGCATGGTCATCCTTAAAACCGTATGTTTGCATCAACAGTGATAGCGAGGTTGTTTTCACGTTTACCGTCGTAGGGGCGTTTGTCCCAGTTCAGCATCACCCCGGCGTCGACGAGGTTGTTCCAGCGCAGACGCTGCCCGTAGCCCAGCGTCGTTATCGCGCCGGCGGCGTGATTTTTTTGCCAGTAGCTGCCGCCGCCGGCGAGCAGCTGCTGACTCCAGACGGTGTCATACCGCTGGTAAAGCGTGTGATCGACCGCCAGCGCCGCGGTGGCCGCGAGGTCGCGGGCCGGACTGTAATACGCGGTGTCGGTGCGGCTATTGGCGCTGGCCGACAGACCGGGCTGCAGATCCAGCGTTAGCCACGGGGTCTGCCAGAGGCGCTCTTTACCGGAGAGGGTGTACTCCTGACGACGGTTGTGGTCGGTAAAGCGGCTGGCGGCCGCGCTGACGCGGTACTCCCGGCGCTCGTTTTGATACCAGCGCAGCCAGCCTTCGCCGCGGTTGGCGCTGACGCCGTTGCGTAACGCGCGCAGCGGCGTCTGCTGCGAAATCCGCTCCAGCTCGCCGCCCAGCTGCCAGCGATCGTTGACGTCGTGCGCGGCGGAAAGGCGGACGCCGGGCTTATTCTCGCCGTGAAAATTGACGCTGGAGAGTTCAAGTTCTCCCCAGGCGTCGCGCGGGCGCCATTCAATACCGGCGAACAGCTGGCGACGGCTGCCTTTCCCCTCTTCAAAATTGCCTTGGGCAAAGCGGTGGCCGCCGAACAATCGCCAGCTGTCGGCTATCGGCGGGCTGTAGATCGCCGTCTCAAAACTGAGGTCGTGGGTACCGCTCACCGGGTTGTCGGAATGCAGCCCTTTGCCGACGCTCAGGCGCAGCTCGGAGAAATGATGGATTTCGCGGGCTCTGGCCAGGCGCTGGGTATTCAGATCCCGTGGCGAACGGGCGATAACGTCGTCGGTCAGCAGATCCATCTGCCGCCACTCCTGCAGATCGAGGGCGACCCAGGCCTGCTGGCGCTCCAGCTGCAGGCTGGCGGGCTCCAGGGCTTCCGCCGCTTTCAGCTGGCGTTCGGCTGCCCGCGGCAGCCCTCTGTCCTGCAGCAGGGCGGCATAGTCGATCTGCAGCCCCTGGTTGCCGGGGGCCGTCACCGCCAGGCGCTGCATACGGGCTTCGGCCTGCGGCAGGGCGTTGGTGGCGGAGAGATAGTGCACGTTAAGCGACTGTGCGGTGAGCCAGTCGTCGTTCGGCTGGGGCGTCGGCGAGCCGTAGAGATGACGGATATAGGGCGCATTCCGGGTGAGTCGGGCGACATACCGCTGCGCCGCCGGGTACTGAGCGGTGTCCAGCAGGGCGTAGAAAAGCTCATGTTCTTCATTCTGTTGGCTCGTCAGCCACGAGGGATGCTGATGAATAAGCGCCAACGCAGGCTCAATCTGCTTAAGCGCGATATAAGAGGAGATAACCCAGCCGATGGCCCAGTCGGGAACCGCCTGCTGCTGCGCCATCAGGCTTTGGTATTCGCGAATAACCTGCGCGTAGTCTGCGTTGGCGTACAGCGCGCCCAGACGGTCAATGCGCGCCCGGGTGATGTCCGGGGCGGCCTGCGGGTCGGGACGCCAGGCGGCGATCATCGCGTCGTATTGCGCCAGCGCCGTGCGGGCCAGCGCGTAACGCGCCTTTTCTTCACGGGAAGGCGTATCGGCAAGGCGCACCAGCTCGGCGGCGGCGTTCAGCTGCAGGTTGCGCTTTTCCGCGGGCGTCAGTTCGACGCTATTCGCGAGGCCGAGGGCGGGGGAGTCGATCCGGTTGCGGGTCAGGGTCGCCATCAGGCTGGCCAGCGCGGCTTTATTCTGCGGTTCGCGATCGAGGATCTGCGTGTCCACCAGCAGCTGGTCCCAGCTCTTGCCAAGCCGCAGGTAGACATAAGAGAGGGTCTGCAGGTGGGCAATGCTCGCCTGCTCCGCCACCAGGCGACGCGCTTCGCTGAGCGCCTCGCCGTCCTTGCGGGCATCGGCCAGCGTCTTGATATAGCCGATACGATAGTCGTCACTGTCGGGGGCCTGGCTGAGAGCCTGCTGCCAGAGGAGGAGCGAGGCTTGCCACTGTTTCTGGTTGCGCATCGCCTGCGCCGCGGCGGCGGTGCCCCGTGCGGGAAGCGGCATATAGACCTGATAGCGTCGCCAGACTTTCACCACCTCGTCGTCCTGGCCGGCCCAGAGGGCTACCTGCAGCCAGTCTGCAACCTGAGAAGGGGTTAAGGCATGCCGCAGCTGGTATTGCTGAAGATATGAGAGAAAGGGGGAGTACTGGCCTTGACGCGCTTGCAGGATCTGCTGGTCATAGCGCGAGTCCGCTCCCTGAACCAGCGTCGGGAAGAGCAAAAGCACGCCGATTGACAGCGAGAGTTTCGTGTTGCGATTAAACAATAACGTATTTGAATAAGGTGATCTTTCCATTTCTATTTGCCATATGTTCATCAAGAATCCATTGCACAACACGACCGTCCTTTGACGGTGAGTTAAAGGATGAGGATGGTCCCATTTAGCTGACTGGCACTGCGGGTGAATGACTTATTGCAAAGTAATAAACATATCTCCTGTGGATAATTGAATGGATAATTTATACCCGATACCGCAGCGGATAAATATGGTTAAATGACGAACTGCGTTTTAAGATAAATCTGTAAAAATGGTTTAATTCGAATCGCCATGTTGAAGCGAGTTCCTTTAACTTACTGAAATAAATAAAAAATGGAGTTGGCTGAAATTTTGTTTTAATTTTGTCGGGTGGCTTATATTGCTGTGAGGAGAAAGGTTTTTCATGGATATTTAAGATGATTTCTGACAAAAATTCTCAATAGCAAAAAAAGCATCTTTTCTGTGGGATTTTTTTATTTATAATTAATCCGTTTATTTTCTGTCCGCACCCAGGGAGGTTTTTCACAGCCAGATTCAGATGCCGCGCTAATGATAAATCACAGATCTCGTTATTTTTACCGCCATGCGGAGCGTTCCCCAGGGGCAAGGAAAACGTCTGGTTGACGAGAATTTGTTGATTAAATGTTAAAGGGAAGACTTGTGGCAAATTCAATGATATTAGTTACCCAGGATCACTATCTTTTTCAAGGAGTTAAGAATTTCTTTCCTGATATCATTCAGTTAGATTCTAGCGGAAAAGCGATTTTAGATAATGAGGTTGATGAACTCTCTCTGCTGGTTGATAGCCGTTCGCCGCTTTGTCATTACGATTATCTGGTCATGGAGGCGGCACAATCCAGAAAGCGAATATGCTGTATTGTCCTCGATATGCGCCATCGGGAAGAGCATTTACTCAGTCTGAAATCGTTTTTAAACATGTCATTATCACCCGCCGATATGGCGACCTTATTTGGGCTTTTTCTGGAGATGAAGAGCAAGCGGCTGACCAAAGAGTGGTTCGACAATCTGCGCTTAAGTATGACAGAGCAGCTGATGCTGCGTTTTCTTGGGGCGGGGATGACAATGGAGGAGGTGGCGGTGAATCTGAATACTTCGCTAAAAAGCCTTTACCGCAAGCGGACCGCGCTTTATGAGCGACTGGGGTTAGATAATTTTAATGAAGCCTGCTTATTTATCTTCAAAAATAAACTGCTGGACCAGTCCGGTCGATCGCCATAAGGCGTGGTTGTACAGGGAACAGGTGATATCGCAAGGTATGTGATGATGGAAATGTAATAAATTAAATAGATATTGATAGGTACAACCGTCGATACCAGTCGGTATCCAGGGCGGCGCCCGGCATATAATTCCGGAGCTCTTTGGAAGTAATTACCGCCATGGCGGTTTGCTATGCACAGCGATTATTATAATGATTATATTCCTTGCGCCGCAGAGGAATAGTTTTGTCATAAATTAACTCTACCATGGTATTCCGACTCACGCGTCGGAATACCATGAGATATCGTGAAAGCATCAGAGGAGCGAGGTGGATGAGAATAAGGGACAGTATTGCGGAGCGGTTAGAAGCCTGCGGGCTCTACCGTCGGGCGGCATCCAGATGGATTGAGGTGATGCAGCGTTGCCTGGACGATGAGGACCGAGAGTGGATCCGTCACCATCGCAATCAGTGTCTGAAAAAGGCGCAACGTCCGCCGGCGCCGAAAGAGGAGTTCGCTGATCTCCACCAGGCGGCAAAGGAGACGCAGTATCGCATGGGCATTGCGAAGCCCTATGGCGAAGTTCAGGCTGCCCGGCAAAGGGAAAACCGCCGCCGAGTAATACCTTTCTTCACTGCGTTTGCGCAGACGTTTCATTGACCCCCAGGCCCGCGCAAGCGCAGCGCCGCCGGGCGATATACATCAGACGCCGTACCCGCAGTTGTGCCGGATGGCGGCATAAATGTCTTATCCGGCCTACGGGTCCTGCCGCAGGCTCAAACAGCGTAGGCCCGCGCAAGCGCAGCGCCGCCGGGCGATATACATCAGACGCCGTACCCGCGGTTGTGCCGGATGG
>NZ_JAKKOM010000059.1:0-10790 GCF_021739525.1 Klebsiella sp. 2019SCSN059
GAACGGTCTGCGTTGTCGGGAAGATGCGTGATCTGATCCTTCAACTCAGCAAAAGTTCGATTTATTCAACAAAGCCCCCTTTACCCTCACCTATGAATTTATCGTCAAATACATGGCCCTAATCCACAAAACGGAAATACCGGAATCCTGGCTTACCGATAACGGTACCAGTCTTGATGAACGCAGAGTTTTGTACATGGAAGCTAGCGATATTCTGACAAAAGATATCGTAAGAGAAATTCGAAAAACGGTGAAATCCCCTCAGGACCAATTACAGGTTTATCGCATAAATGATCAGATCATAACCCTCGAAATGATGGAAAAGTAAGATGCAAAAAACTCACAAACATTTGACCAAAATAGTTACAATTTCTCTGTCATTAGCGTTTGCAGTGCTTGTTGTTCATGGTGTCCTTACATCACCTCCGAACCATGACACAGAAACTCCAGATGTTAACTCAAGTACCTCTAAAACCAGCAGAACCGGAAATGGTCAACGTTGTTAATCGGATACATACTCCTGAAGAGGTTTACAGGCGTTTCCAGGACAACGAATTCAGGGCTACTAATCACTTCAGAACTTGCCGATTAATGGTCACAGGTAGGGTAAAGAACATTGGAACAGCCACCTTTACCAAAGATCTGATCTCCTCCCTGAAAACAGTGCCAGGCTAAACTGAAGTCTCCGGTCTTTCTTCCATCTCACGGAGAGGCAAATCGCCATGAAAAAGACCCGCTATACCGAGGAACAGATAGCATTTGCGCTGAAACAGGCCGAAACCGGCACTCGGGTGGAGGAAGTCTGCCGAAAGATGGGCGATACAGGTGGGACCGTGGTCCCAGGCTGAAAACCTAAACGACGATACAGGTGGGACCGTGGTCCCAGGCTGAAACCTAATCGATAATACAGGTGGGACCGTGGTCCCAGGCTGAAACCTAAACGACGATGCAGGTGGGACCGTGGTCCCAGGCTGAAAACTAAACGACATTTCTGAAGCCACATTTTACAACTGGAAGAAAAAGTTTGGCGGCATGGGCGTGACAGAGCTGCGCCGCCTGCGCCAGCTTGAGGAAGAGAATCATCATCTGAAACGTCTGGTGGCTGATTTAAGTCTGGACAAGGAGATGCTGCAGGAAGTTATCAAAAAAAAGTTCTGAGGCCGGGCTCAGAAGCGTCAGGCGGTGCATTTTCTGCGGGAGGCTTACCGTATCAGTGTCCGGCGGGGATGCGGACTGCTGATGCAGAGCAGAACCGTTTACCACTGGCAGAGCCGGCGTGATGATCGGGCGATAACCCTGCGTATCCGGGAAATAGCAGAAACCCGGATACGCTACGGTTGCCCGCGTATTCATATTCAGCTGCGGCGGGAAGACTGGCCTGTTAACCACAAGAAAACACACCGGATTTACTGTCCGGAAGGCCTCAACCTGCGCAAAAAGCGCCCCCGCAGGCATGTCAGTGCAGCACATCGTCAGCAACGTCCGGTCCTGACCGGTGTCGATCAGTGCTGGAGTATGGATTTCGTGTCGGATAACCTGTTTAACGGACGACGTTTCCGGGCGCTGACTGTAGTGGATAATTTTAGTCGGGAGTGTGTGGCGATCCATGCCAGAAAGTCGCTGAAAGGTGAGGATGTGGTCGGTGTGATGGAAAGGTTGCGGGTGCCGGGCAAGCGCCTGCCGGTACGTATTCAGACAGATAACGGCAGCGAGTTTATCTCGAAAAGTCTGGATAAATGGGCGTATGAGCACGGGGTCACAATGGGCTTCTCCCGCCCCGGAAAACCAACGGATAACCCGTTTATTGAATCATTTAACGGCAGTCTGCGGGATGAATGCCTGAACATTCACTGGTTTCTGTCGCTGGAAGATGCGCAGGACAAACTCGACAACTGGCGCAGGGAATATAATCATGAGAGAACGCATTCATCATTAAATGACATGACTCCGGCTGAATTCATCCGAAGTCTCCGGAAAGACGAAGCTCTCTGATTTAGCACTGCACTGAATTTAGGCCAGGGTCAAAGTTAAAAAGGAGCACACTAAAAGCCTTAGCTCTACAGAGGTTCCTCCTGGTGCTCCCTCGGGAGACTATCTAATGCTGGAGACCAGTGCTTATATTTTTGCGATGAAGCAACCTAGAGGGTATACCTACATTGGTCTGGTGAAGAATTTAATCAACGAAGGTGAAGGACATATTTGGTGGAAAATATTAATAACGATGTACCACAGCATCAACCTTACCGAAATGAAAAGGTATTTAATTCCGGTAAGACAGCACTTGAGCTCAATTTTTCTGAGACAAATGGCAGTGTGAATCTTATCCTTGCGGGGCCTTTAGTATCGAAGCCGGGAAGTTTTGACTGGACTGGTCAAAAGGCCTTTTCAACAAAGCTGAGTGATGATGAAGTGATCACCTTGTGTATGGCGTTTCTTCGCCTTACTCATGAGGCTGTTCTGAAAGATAAAAAAACAAAGCACCATAATAAGCAAGTCTACAAAAACGTAAAAGTTACTTTTGATGGTAAATCCACAGCAATGATGGAGGGGGGAGTTGTAGCTATCAACAAAGACGAGAGAGACATTAATTTTATACATAAAATTAGTATTGATCCTGCCGCTTGCCTTCGCTTAGGTCTTTTCCTCTTGTCCGTCATACTGGCCCGAAATCCAGGGGTCCCATCTGACGCGGTTCTAACGTGCATGCGTCTTAATGCAAATGCTCAACTACAAAAGTAACTTTTCTATCTTATCATTCCCGTTTTACGGGAATTTCAAAAAAAGATACTTCCCTTAATGGGGAAAATACGCTCGGTTCATAGGATACATTAGATGTAACTATGGACTGACCCCATGCCTGTAGACAAATTCTGTCCTCACGACGAGGCCTGTTCGAAGGCCTCCGGACTGACGCCGCCGGGATGACTGTGGCGCCGGGTCCGATTGTAGAACACTTCAATGTAATCGAAGACATCCGCCCGGGCCAGATCCCGGTTTGGTATGTTCTCTTACTAATGCGTTCTTTTTTCAGTGAACTGAAGAACAATTCGGCCACCGCATTATCCTGGCAGTTGCCACGCCGGCTCAAGCTCGGTGCCAGGTTATTGGCCCGCAGAAGCGGTGCCAGTCGTCACTGCCGTACTGGCTGCCCTTACACAACCACAGACGGAACATGTTAAAGATCATTCCTGCCGATCGCATCTGGAAGGTAGCCGTTTCTCGTCTCCATTAATGCCAGTGTCAACATAGCTGTTTGTCCTGGCATTACCCCATTTCTCCCAAAAACGACGAAAGTGCCTGCAGGCCGCGTCATAACTGGCTTAAGCATAGATCTTAACCGCAAAAGGATCCTTTACGCATTTGGTTTTACCCGCAATAATGTGGGATAAGACAACAAAAGGATCCGCGCGCTGCGATTTATTGTCATGGCAGGATCAGCCGCTTCAGGCCAGAATAGCTGTATCCAAACCCGTTGTGCGCTACGTGAAAAATAACTCATGAACAGCATCCATTCCCCTGCAGAATTCACCAGATCGCGTCTCCCTGCTGCCGATCCGCCCCGGGCGTTGATTTTGCGACCGCGGTGGCACTCCGGCGGATAGCCACCTCAACAGGTGCCACGCCGGCTTACCTCCTGGCGCCGGAAGTGAGCGCCCTCCTCTGGTATATGCCGGACCAGCGTCACCACATGTTGTTCGCCACCATGTGGAATACCGGGAGCCCTATCGGTGAAGCCCGGACGCTCACCCCGGAATCCTTCGACCTGGATGGTCTGCGCCCTTTTGTTAGGGTGCTTTCGGAGAAAGTACGGGCGCGCCGCGGGCGGCCGCCAAAAGATAAAGTGCGCCTGGTGCCGCTGACGGATGGCAGTTTTGTGCGTCAGATGGAAAGCTGGATGGTCACCACCCGCCCCGCCGGCGGGAGCCGTTATGGCCGGTCACGGATGAGACAATGCGCAACTGGCTGAAACAGGCGGTGAAGCGGGCTGAAGCTGATGGCGTGCATTTTTCGATCGCCGTGACGCCGCATACCTTCCGGCACATGCTTTATCACCGGCAGCTCAGGAAGGTCATCCAGGCGCTGGCCGGGCATAAGGATCCGCGCTCGATGGAAGTCTATACCCGGGTATTTGCGCTGGATATGGCTGCCACCCTGGCCGTTCCCTTTACCGCTGACGGTCGAGATGCCGCGGAGATCCTTCGCTCCCTGCCACCGGCCGGCTGAGATTGTCGGGCAGGCGGCCGGGGCTTTGCCACTTAGTGAAGGAGATAAAGACAAACGCATTCCAGACGAGGCAGAGTCAGTCAGTCGCTTCTGAGTCTCTCACCGTGCCGGCTGCAGAAGCGTTACGCTTATCCAGTATGACCCGGGCATCATTCCGTCCGGGTCTGGAGAGAAATATTCATACCGCATCCCGTGTCCCCTCACCTTCTCATTGCACCATGACATCATTCGAATTAAGGAGCCCTGGTCCTCTGGTGACCAGCTGACATCTTCATACCGCAGACAATAAAACTTACTGCGATCCGGATATCAGCAGGTTACAGGGGGTATACCTGAGGGCCTTTCCAACCGGGTAAGCCAGGTCGTTATTCAGTATATCGTCGGTGACTGCGTCCCGGGCCATTTCTGACAGCCATCAGGTTTCCTCTTCATGATTGCAGATATCAGTGCGAAGCTGGCTGAGGGTACGACAGGATTAACGAACTTCGGAGGACTGGTTTTAGCAGCTCTTGTATGGCAATGCCGAAATCAACGCTCTGCTGAGTGGCTTCATTCAGTGCGCACCGGGGATTTACTGAAATATTGACAGTGGGATGCAGTCACGTGGAGAGCTCTCAATTGGTCGGGTAACACCCTCGTCAAACTTGCATGCTGCAGTCAATATCAGCATATTCTGGCCATAAATGACATACCGCAGTCAATATTGTCCGATCTTTACCTGCAGGAAGGAGAGCGAATATTGACTGTAGTATGCGTGATGCACCTCACAGTCAATAACTAATTGCGTATGCATACGGCAGTCATGGTAATGCATATCGCAGTCAATTTTCCGGCTTCATCGCCGATAGCGCTTCAGCAAGTTTCTGCGGATCGATGCCTGCAGCCTTCAGTGCCTTGATGACTTCGTCATAATTCTGCTCCGGCGCCTTCTCTTCTTCCTCCTTGCGCGGTACCTTCACCGTCCCGCTGATGAGTTTGGGATTGCGATAATGAACGCTAAAGTAAGTCGCCCGGCCACGTTTAAACTCGGTGTAATCCAGATAGCCGATATCCCGAAGTTGCTCCATAGCCTTTCGGACCGTGTGGTTCTGCGTATAGACATTTGAGGTAAGATTCAGCCGGTCCCGCATACGTTTCATGGAGATAGGTGCGGGATTCTGGGGAAGGCTCTCGATGTAGGTATACAGCGCCTGGGCAGATTCCTTCCGCTGCAGGGCGTCAATGGCTTTCAGCCGAAGCAGGACCCGCCTGTCCATATGGTAAAGCTCAAAGAGCTTGGGTTCAGCCTTGATCTCCACGATATCCTCGTTGATGTCATAATAGGCTGACTGCACCAGATGGGTGGTCCATCCTTTGGTCTCGCTCTGGAACTTCAGGGTAACCGAGGCGAGTTTAAACAGGGAATTGCTGATGCGATCCCGCATTTTCTTGTTTGAGCGCCGTGAGTCAAATCCACACATCTTAACGAATTCAACGAACGACAGTTCCAGGGTGTCACTTTTTACCCCATACTCAGACATCGAGCGAATGATCCCGAGCCAGACTTTAAAATCCGTGTCCATATCAAGACGCGAACCGGTGATCTTAACGTCGGTGTACCCTTCGCTTTTGGCGATGGACAGCTGTACGAGCTCCTCAGTGGCATCTGTGACGTTTTTACGGTTTGCCTTACTCCTGGAGGTTGATTTCAGGGTTGGAACGAAGAGACCGAGCCTCATGAGCGCTACCGGCTGCACAGTACTGGTACTGTTGACATCCAGCTTAACAACTTCGCCGGTTGTCTTGTCCACTTCCTGAAGATTGAGAGGTAAGCTGTTATTTTCGCTCGTCATCTTGCTCCTCAACGGTTATCCACAAAAGAATGTCGTTATACGTATCGCAGTCAACGGATATACATACCTCAGTAAATACCGTTGCATATCACAGTATTAGATTTCGCATACAGCAGTCAACTTTTTACATTCCACAGTCGATCCAGTATGACGTTCAAGCCAGTTACAGCGCATGCTGCAGCGATCCGGGGATCTCTTTAGGATCTCAATATGATCTCTTTGGGATCAATTACTGGATCGAAGCAATGAATAACGTTAATCCCCAGCCAGATCTACCCCACCACATTCAGGGTTCTGCAAGGGTAATCTGAATGCCGCATGAGTAACTCTCCCTGATTTAACATTAAATATTGACTGCGATATGTAGAATCTTCTTTTGTTGTTGACTAGCCCTCGGCTTTTAGTTTCATACCATAGTCAATTTTTCACATATCACAGTCAACTTCATGAAGATAGACTAATCCGGAGAAGTATCCGGCATCGTAGCGTTCGTGCTTTGTGCAGTCTCTGTGCTTTTCCACTTCCTCACTGCGTGAGATCGCTTACTGCGGCGAGCGGCAGTGAGAAATATTGACTGCCGTATGTGATTGAGCCTCTCTTCTCCGGTTTACAGCTTTCATTACAGTCAGCTTTGCAATTTTCAGATGACTTTGCGATTTTATTGTTGCTTTGCAAATAATCCCAAGATTTAATAAAATGATGCAAAGCGATGATTAAAGGATGCTCAGAATGGGACTGATGGATATACTTAACCAGTGCATTACTGCTGGACATGAGATGACGAAGGCTATCGCCATTGCGCAGTTTAATGACGACAGTCCGGAAGCAAGGAAGATCACCCGCCGCTGGAGAATTGGTGAAGCGGCGGATTTGGTTGGCGTTTCTTCTCAGGCAATCAGGGATGCAGAGAAAGCCGGCCGATTACCTCACCCTGATATGGAAACCCGTGGCAGAGTTGAACAACGTGTTGGTTATACCATCGAACAAATCAATCATATGCGGGATGTGTTCGGTACCCGACTGCGGCGTGCAGAAGATGCTTTCCCTCCGGTGATCGGGGTTGCGGCTCATAAAGGGGGGGTTTACAAAACCTCCGTTTCTGTTCACCTAGCTCAGGACCTAGCCCTGAAAGGACTCCGTGTTCTTCTCGTTGAAGGCAATGACCCACAGGGAACGGCTTCTATGTATCACGGATGGGTGCCCGATCTTCATATTCATGCTGAGGACACTCTCCTGCCCTTTTATCTTGGGGAAAAGGATGATGCCAGCTACGCTATAAAGCCCACCTGCTGGCCTGGCCTTGATATCATCCCGTCCTGTCTGGCACTGCACCGCATTGAAACTGAGCTGATGGGGAAATTTGACGAAGGCAAATTACCTGCTGACCCGCACCTGATGCTCCGTCTGGCCATTGAAACGGTCGCTCATGATTATGACGTGATTGTTATCGACAGTGCACCCAACCTTGGTATCGGTACGATAAATGTTGTATGCGCTGCTGATGTATTGATTGTCCCTACTCCGGCAGAGCTATTCGACTACACCTCCGCACTGCAGTTTTTCGATATGCTTCGTGACCTGCTTAAGAACGTGGATCTTAAAGGCTTCGAGCCAGATGTCCGTATTCTGCTTACCAAATACAGTAATAATAACGGCTCGCAGTCCCCGTGGATGGAAGAACAAATTCGGGATGCCTGGGGAAGCATGGTCCTTAAAAATGTTGTGCGCGAAACGGATGAAGTCGGTAAAGGTCAGATCCGTATGAGAACCGTTTTTGAACAGGCTATTGATCAACGTTCTTCAACAGGTGCCTGGCGTAATGCCCTCTCTATCTGGGAGCCTGTTTGCGATGAGATTTTTGATCGTCTGATTAAACCACGCTGGGAGATTAGATAATGAAGCGTGCCCCTGTCATTCCAAGACATACCACACATACTCAATCGACTGAAGATACCTCATCACCGGCGCCGGCTGCGCCGATGGTGGATTCATTAATTGCGCGCGTGGGTGCTATGGCCCGCGGTAATGCCATCTCTCTTCCGGTATGTGGACGGGAAGTAAAATTTACCCTTGAAGTGCTCCGGGGAGACTCTGTTGAGAGCTCTTCACGCGTATGGTCAGGCAATGAGCGCGATCAGGAACTACTTACCGAAGATGCTCTGGATGATCTCATTCCTTCATTTTTACTGACTGGTCAGCAGACTCCAGCTTTCGGCCGCCGGGTTTCCGATGTCATTGAAATTGCAGACGGCAGCCGTCGCCGTAAAGCCGCAATCCTGACGGAAAGTGATTATCGCATTCTGGTTGGTGAACTGGACGATGAGCAGATGGCAGCATTGTCCCGACTGGGTAACGATTATCGGCCGACGAGTGCTTATGAACGTGGTCTGCGTTATACAAGCCGGCTGCAGAATGAGTTTGCTGGAAATATTTCTGCACTTGCCGATGCGGAAAACATCTCTCGTAAGATCATTACCCGCTGTATCAATACGGCCAAACTGCCTAAATCCGTTGTTGCCCTGTTTGCACATCCTGGAGAACTGTCTGCCCGGTCAGGTGAAGCCCTTCAGAAGGCTTTTGCAGATAAAGAAGAATTACTGAAGCAGCAGGCTGAGACTCTCCAAGATCAGAAGAAAGCGGGACTAATCTTCGAAGCTGAAGAGGTCATTAGTCTTTTAACATCCGTACTGAAACAATCTTCCGCATCAAGAGTTAATCTGAGCTCACGTCATCAGTTTGCTCCAGGGGCAACAGCATTGTACAAGGGCGATAAAATGGTGCTTAACCTGGATAGGTCCCGCATTCCTGCGGAGTGTATAGAGAAAATAGAAGCCATTCTTAAGGAGCTTGAGAAACTAGGAGTTTGATGCGGACACGCTTTAGTCTACGGTTATCTCCCTTTACTTCATTTCCTTTCTCACAGGCCAGAAAAAATAACTGGCCTGAATACTCTCTATGGGACCACGGTCCCACCTGTATTATCGATTAGGTTTCAGCCTGGGACCACGGTCCCACCTGTATCGTCGTTTAGGTTTTCAGCCTGGGACCACGGTCCCACCTGTATCGTCGTTTAGTTTTCAGCCTGGGACCACGGTCCCACCTGTATCGTCGTTTAGTTTTCAGCCTGGGACCACGGTCCCACCTGCATCGTCGTTTAGGTTTTCAGCCTGGGACCACGGTCCCACCTGCATCGTCGTTTAGGTTTCAGCCTGGGACCACGGTCCCACCTGTATCGTCGTTTAGGTTTCAGCCTGGGACCACGGCCCCACCTGCATCGTCGTTTAGGTTTCAGCCTGAGACCACGGTCCCACCTGCATCGTCGTTTAGGTTTCAGCCTGAGACCACGGTCCCACCTGCATCGTCGTTACATTATTAGTTTGGGACCGCAGTTCCATCAATGCCTGTCACGAACAGGTATTGGCATGGCGCCGGTGACCCGTTGAGCGGAGTAATCACGCAGCAGGACTGCTATTACAGGCGATGGTGAAAGTTCTGTTGGGAAATGAACGAAGCATGCATGTTGAGTGAAATCTGCAAAATTTCGCAGGGTATGCGGCTTAATTTTAAATTTCCGCCAGCATTTTTAAAGCCAGTTGCCGCCGCTGCGCGTAGGCCGGTCCTTCGTTCGGCCGGTAACCAGTTCCGGCCGTTTTTACGACCTTGGGATCACCTCGTCAGCAGTGTCTCCACTGTGATGTCGTTTGTCACGTTGTCCGATCACAAAATATACTGGTTTTGACGTTCTGTTATCAATTGCGCCAGGTCTTTTTCGTCCAGAAGATCGAGCATTTTTTCATACAGAACCGCGGGCACACAATAAAAAAACAGGCCGGTTGCTGTCAATAATAGCGACCGGGTAGCCGCAGCCGGCACCGGCGCTGGCCACCGGATCGTTTTTAAGTTCGCTGACGCTGGCAGTTACATCACACAGAATGATATTTATCATGGTTCCCCCCTGAGACAAGTCATCTGCATGATCGGTAAAGTATGATCTGGCGGCAAGTTCCGTCTGTCATTTCGCCGGTCAGAAACGGGCAACCGGCAGCTCCTTCCAGCGGGTGGTATATGCCGATGAAAGCATCTCACGTTTCATCGGCCATTCCGGGGCAATTCCTCTACCGGCAAACCATACTTTACCCAGCCCTGAGTTGTTGATCCCGTCCAGAACCATCATCAGCTCAGCACTGTGAGGCCGTGGCGGGCGTTCGTCGAACAGCTGCAGCTGCGAAACGCCAGACCCGGTGAAATCATTCAGCATAACTCCGGCTTTGGCATACCGGTGCCCATCCTTCCAGATACGCTCCAGAGCCGTTGTGGCGGCAGCAATGATGTCCCTGGTGTCCTGAGTGGGTGTAAGCAGTTTCTCCGTGGCCACGTTGCCGTAGTAAGGCTCTTTAACGGCGAACGGAGACGTTTTGATGGAAACGGAAATATGCCGGCAATACTGGTGCTCTTTACGCAGCTTTTCAGAGGCCCGCTCAGCGTGCTGACAGATAGCCTAGTGGAGCGACTCGTACTCCGTGATCTTCACACCAAAACTGCGACTGCAGACAATTTGCTGTTTCGTCGGAGGGGCTTCCTCAAGCGAAAGGCAGCTTTCCCGTTCAGTTCACGTACCGTTCGCTCTAGGACCACAGAAAAATTTTTGCGGATGAAGGTCGAGTTTGTCCTGCGCATCTTCCAGCGACAGAAACCAGTGAATGTTCAGGCATTCATCCCGCAGACTGCCGTTAA